>NZ_JBIUHC010000023.1:0-86659 GCF_044627735.1 Cupriavidus sp. CuC1
CCACCTCCTCGAACAGCGCATCGCTCTCTCCACCTGAGCGGCGTGACGCCGTTTGCCCCGCTTTATTGAGAAGTTACGAACGCCTTCGCCCCCATAGTGCGGGCTCGACCTTGCCCCACCTTTGGCCGACCGGTTCATCATGGGGTCGCCCCCTCGATTACGGCCCGGTACTTCTCCTCATGCCCTTCGGATTCCACCTCGCGATGGACACCCTGCCCTCCGGAATACCGCAAGGTGGCGGCTTCAGGTCTGCCTTGGCTGTGTCCGGCTTTCGCCTTCGTGCCCGTTTAGACTTCTCCATACCTTCCACCTTTCTCCGGCCAGCGAGGCATTACCCCCGCTTTCGGATATGGCACCCCTCATCCGGGCGCCAGAGGGACTTCAACCCTCCTGAACAACGCGCTGCTCAGCGCACACTACGATCCTCTCCGCCACCCCACGACGCCCGGCCTGTCCCCACGGGGCGTCCGGTTGATCATCCCTGACGACCGCCAAGGGGCTTCCCGTGTGCGTGCGCTTTCCTTAGGGGCACGCAGCCGCTTGGCGGAGGTCAGGCGTTTGATTCACCACAGTGAAGTACGCGACGAGCTCTCCGTCGCCCATCGGCTGCGGATCCTTGATGAAAATAGACTGATCACAATTTCAAGTTCTTTTCAGTTCTTCTTCGCATCCCGGACCGTAGCAGTGGATGCCTTACCATCCACGCCATGATTTCGCGGGTGAGCTGGCAATTCGCTCTCAGCTATTTTCCCGGTATTCGCGGGGTTAATGCATGAACATTCTGGCTCCGAACTCCCGGGGCTATCTCTGCATGCAGCTCGCTCACCGTTTTTACAAACAATCGAGCATCGTTGATCATAATTGGTGTTTGTTGCGTAACAAGCCGGCTGCGCCCATGTGTTACCAGACCATGCCGCGACGAGAACTATGCAGACGTATTGGAGGCGGATTTTCATTGCAGGCGCCTTTCTAAGCTGTTGCGTTTATCGAGTCTAGGCCATCGCGATAGAAGTGTGTGACAAGCTCGTGCAAATCCCCACAGCCGAACGGTGCTCCAGCTCGTCACTCTGTAACGACAGCCGCGCGCAGCGCACGACGGCCGAGCCAGCGCAATGCCCGCAACCAGCCCGTTCACGTCAGCGCGCACTATGTAGTGTGGCGCGACGGTGAGTTGGTACAGATGGTTCGCAACAACGACGTCGCCTGGCATGCCAATGTGCTCAATGGCTACAGCATCGGGATCGATGCATGTGGCCAACACGCGCGGCCTCCTGCCCACCGAAGAGGAATACCGCGGGTCGGCGGCACTGTTGGTCTGGCTGTGCGGTCAGCACGGCCAGACCAACGATCGCACCAACATTCTCGGCCATGCCGAGCCCGACCCGCACACCAGCCACCGCGATGTCCTCGTCGTCAGACAACTGGCAAAACTGTCGGGCAAGGCGTGGATGCGCTGACCGAAGCTCCAAGTGGCGCTGGTTACCCTCGCCGAAAGCCTGGCGACGGGCCGCCGCTGGTTCCGGACGCCTGTAAAAACAGAGTCTTAAAATTTTAACGCTTCCGTGGAATAAACCATGGAATTGTCGCGTTTACGTTGGTATCAGCGTTGACTCCGTCGGCGACCCGCGCCAGCGCTGTCATGACCCGGACGGAACTACTGCCATGAACCGTGCATTTTTGTTTGCCTTGCGTATTGGCGCGCCGTTCATCCTGTCGGTGATGGCGGCAGTCGCGGCGGTCAGGGCCCAGCCGAGTTACAGCGGCGGCATCCTCGTCAACGCCGACGGGATGACGCTGTATGTGTTTGATCGTGACGTGGCGGGCAGCGGCAGGAGCGCCTGGCGTGGACAGGGCACCAACCTTTGGTTGCCGGCCCGGGCCAAACCAGAAGTCACGGCGGTTGAGCCGTTCTCTATTCTGGAACGCGAAGACGGCACCAGACAGTGGGCCTACAAGGGGAAGCCGCTCTATCTCTACGCGGGCGACCGCAGGCCGGGCGAGCGCTCCGGGGACAATTTCAAGAACATATGGCACATCGTCAGGAACTGAGCACCGACGGCGCCCTGCGCCGGTCTGCGTAGTCACGGCTCCTACTTCTTCCCTCTTGCTGGGCGCGGAGAGGGCAGGCGCTCGCCGTACCAAATGCACTCAAAGAGCGCGCGCCTTGGTACAGCGACTGGAGCAGATTGCGTTCATGGTGGTCCGCTTCGATTGCACCACAACAACGTCGCCATATCGCAGGAGGCTCTACCCGCGGCAGGTAACCGGTTCGGGCGCGGCACCCCGCCGCCCCGAAACCAGCGTATCAAGGCACGGATGCTCTCACCGCGCCATTTACTTTATTCTGCAATTCTAGGTAACCGAGCAGCGCGGCCACATCGTCACCGCCCAGCCCCAAGTTGGGCATGCGGATCTGCTTGTACTGCTGGAACAGGCGGGCAGCAGTCGGGTCCCCCTCGGCGCGCACCTTGTCCGGTTCGGTCACATACCGGGTCAGCCAGCGCCGGTCGCGGCGCGTGGTAACGCCCTGCAAGTCAGGTCCCAGCCGGTCGCCGTGGCCAACCGTATGGCAGGCCGAACAGCGGCTCTGGAACAGAAACTCTCCGCGGCCCACCAACAGCGGCCTCGCCTGCGCGTAGTCGGTTGTTGGCTTTGCATTGCCCCAACCCAGGAAATTGGTGATCGCAGTGGCAAGGAACTGTGGGTTGTCTATAGCAGAATGCCGCATCCACTGCCCCGCCGGCACATTGCCGACCATCAGCGTTGCACTATGGCCATCCTTCGTCTCCGGGTCATTGGCGCGTGAGAGGCCCAGCTTGCGCGCGATCAGCCGGATATCTTCGTCTTTGCCGGACAGGAACAACCAGCCGGGGCCGACACCGAACTTCTTCGCATAGGACTTCAATTCGGCCGGTGTATCCCAGGGATCGATGGCGATGGAGTAGAAGTAGATGTCGCGCCCCATCCGGTCGCCGAACATCTTCTGCACCTGCACCAGCTTGGCGGTTTCGAGCGGGCACACGTTCGCGCAGCTTGAGTACACGAGGTTGATGGCGACCGCCTTGCCCTTTAGCAAATCGTCATAGAAGCGGACCGTCTTGCCGTCCTGGGTTTTCAGCAGGACATTGGGGAAGTAGTCGGCGCCCCATGGGGTTTCGGCGTGCACGGGGGCGGCGGCAGTCAGCGCCGTCGCCCCCAGCGCCGCTGCCAGACGGCGCCAGTACCGGCTTATCGACATATTGCTCACCTCATCAGTTGGAACGCTCCGGGCGATCGGTGCCGACGGCCATGGTCTTCGACGTCTTCCCGGTTGCGTACAGCTTGAATGACGCCGTGGCCGATCGGGCCGACAGCGGTTCGCCATCCGGGTAGTACGGAAAACTGACCTCAATCGTTTCGGCCGTGTTCAGCCTGCGCTGCAGGCCGGTGGGACTGTCCACCCGATAGGCGGTCCCGCTCTCCTCGCCCCGGGCGGTGACCGCGGAAAAATCGAATGCGATCTCCGCTACCGGCGGCGCCTGTGGCGCGGTGATGACCGTGGTCTCGATCACCACCATGCCCGAGAACACGATGCTCTCCTGATCCCCCTGCATCTTCCCCGCCACCGGCAAGGCGGCGGAGTAGGTGGGCGGGTCGGCCGCGGCCGGCCCGCTGGTGCCACCCAGCAGGCCCGCGACACCCAGCCACAGCGCAAGGGTACCGGCTCGCAGCAGCGGCGGCCGGTGTCCATGCTGGTTCCTCATGATTCGCTCCGTTTCAGTTTGCGTTGTTTGCTGCCGGGCTCCCGCGAGCCCTATAGCGCGGTCTTCAGGACTTCAACCGGGTCCTGGAAGGTCACGCCCTGCGGTGTCGGGATGGGCGTGGGCAGGGGGCGCAGGAACGGCTTGCCGGAATCGTCGATTTCCCAGCGCAGCAGCATGGCGTTGTCCTCGTGCACGGTGTTATGGCAATGCTCCATAAACATCCCGCCCCAGTCGCGGAACTGCATCGTGATCTTCAGACTGCCGCTCGGGTGCAAGCGGTAGACGTCCTTGCGTCCCTGCTCCCAGGCGGGCACCTTCTGGGCGCTGCCATCGCGCTGGAGAATCTGTCCTTCCTCGAAATGGATGTGCAGCGGATGGTCCCAGCCGCCGCCGCCATTGACCAGGTTCCAGATCTCCCGGGTGCCCGCCCTGGGCGCGGCGGAAACCCGCCCATAGTCGGCGTTCAGCATCTCGCCGCCATCGGTGCGGATGCCCCATGGACCGAAGAAGCCCGATACCGACTTGCCCGTGGTCTGCTTGCCTCCATCGCCCAGGAGGAAGGTACGCTCGCGCGCCACCGGAATCTTGGACAGGTCGGGATTCGGAATCAGGGTCGCCGGCACGCGGCTGACATCGGGCACCGGCGGATCCCGCATCACGCGGAACTCGAGAATCGGTCCGACGCAAGTATCCTTCGACTTGCCAGACAACGCTTCTCCCAGTGTCATGTCATGCGCCACGCGCTTGCCGTCGTCGTGCTCGGCGAGGTTGACCAGCTGCACCCGCGCCCCATTGGTGTAGCGGGAGAAGTCGATCACGATGTCGTAGCGTTCGGCGATCCCCATCTCGTCGAGCTGGGACAGCACCACCGGCCGCGGCAACAGGTTGCCGTCGTTGCCGATCTGGATCATGGGCGAGCTGTCGCTCAGCATCAGCTTGAAAAAGCGCGATACCGAGGCGTTGAGGATGCGGAAGCGATACTTGCGCCGCTCCACTTCGAAGTACGGCTTGAATACCGCGTTGACCGTTATCTGGTCGCCAAGGAAGCCATCGAGGTTGAAGATGTCGAACTGCATCTGGCCGTCGCGATCCCATGCCTTGTCGCACAGCATCAGGTTGACGTCGTAGTCGAGATTGCCCCAGTCCTTGGATCGCCCGCTCGGCAGCCGCAGGTTCACGCCGTCGTTGATGGCCTCGTTGCCGCGGTCCAGCGCGCTGTAAATGTTCATCATCGCCGCTATCCCCTTGTACACATTCTGCGACGTGAAGCTGAACATATGGTCATGGAACCAGTGCGTGCTCATGGTTTCATGCCAGTCGCCGGGAATTTTGGTAATGCCGCCGTTGCCGTCCGGGGTACCCGCGCGCGGGTCGCTGGCCGTGGTGTTCATGCTGCGGAACCCGGCAAGCACCAGCGGCCAGTGATAGTCGTAGAACTGGCCCGGGAAGAAGAATGCCCCGGTGAAACCATCGTTTTCCGCGCCGTGATGTCCGTTGTGCTCGTGCGTCGAGATGGTGTGGATACCGAAGCCGCCGTTCTCGGTGCGATCGTAGGACAGCTTATTGTGGTGACGGAACAGGATGGGCTCGCCGTAGCGAGCCAGGACCAGCTTGGGCGGGAAGGTACCGTTGAAGGTCCAGAACTTGGTGGATTGCTGGTCCGGCATGCCATGCTGGAAGCAGGTCTGCACCTGCTGGGCCGGATCGATGCCGCAGTTCAGGCGCGAGTCCACGTCCGGGCGATAGAGCAGGTTGTGCGAGATGCCGCGCTGCTCGACCTCATAGGCCACTTGTGGCGGGAACAAGTCCCAGCCCTGATGTGCCCAGATGGGGCCCGGCGGGCGCCCTTCGATCGGGCCCAGGCCCCCACCCAGTGCGGACGGCACCGCCTGCATCGTCGTGTTGGCCTCGTGCGTTGGCGTAGGACTCAGGGCCGATACCGGCTTACGCGGCAGCACGTCCATGCGCGGCATGGGCTGCGTGAACGGCACGACCCCAAACAGCGGGCTCGCCGGAATGCCCGTGCTGCTGGCGCTGCTGGTGCCGCCGCTGCCGCTGCCACTGCCGCCCTTGCCCCAGGCCGGTCCTACAAACGGATTCAGCCCGTGCTTGCTTGCCACCATGCCTGTTACGGTCACGAGACCCCATTTCAGCAGTTCGCGGCGCGAGACCTTCCCGTGCGACAGCGCCTCGACGATCTCCAGCCGGTTCTTCCGTGCATTTTCCGCTTTGCGGACTTCGTCCGCCGGTGCGTCTTTCGGTAGATACAACATGTTGTTTTACCCCCATCTATCGTTTTGATCCCTTCTCCAGCAGGGCCTCCCCGTGCAAGCTTTGCTACTTCTCTTCACCCGCCCGGTAAGACGGAACTCGATGTCTTCCGGTCGTGGTTTCCGGGGGCGGCCTGGCATCCGCCCCCGGGGCTACTTGCGCGCAGCGCCTTTCAGCGGATGCGCGTGAGCTGTGTCGGCGGGCTGCTGCCACCCAGGTTCGACTTCACCACCAGGCCCTCGCCCGGGCCTGGCTGCGGCGCGCCAACCAGCGCCAGCGTGTAGTTCCCGCCGCCGTTGTTGGTCATGGTGTTGCCCAGGGTGGCGGGATCGAACAACCGGCCGCTGGTGGTGCGGTATGGCTGCAGGGTCAAGACCACTTTGGGGCTGACGACCGACGAGACCGCGGTCACGTCCAGCCGTTGCTTCGCGATGCGGTAATCGGCGACGGTGATGGTGTCGGTGTCCGGTGCCGGCGTGAAGGTGACGATGGCCGTGACTGGTGCCGACTTCGCGTTGCTGACCGTATCGGTGGCGATGACGGTGAAGCCAAGCACGTCGTTGGCGGTCTGGCCCACAGGCAAGGCGTGGCTCACCGTCATGCTCGCGCTGCCGCTGGGCTGGTTGAACGGCTGCGGGGGGCCGCTGGTCTGCGTCCAGCTATAGCTGAGCTTGTGGGCACCTGTGCCCACCGCGGTGAGGACCACCGTCGATCCGGACGGCACCGTCAGCGGCGCGACCGGGTTGACGAACGGCACCGCCGCCTGCGCGGGCGTGACGGTGACCGTCATGGCCGAGGTCGCCTTCTGGCCATCGCAGCCGACCACGTCGAGAGCGAACAGCAAGGTGTTGGTGGCCGTCACCGTCGGTGCGTTGAAGGTCGGGTTGAGTACCGTGGCCGACGGTGCCAGGGCGATGCCCTTGGGCGGTGTCCATTGGTAGCTCAGCGAGCCCGAACCGCTGGCGGTGCCATTCAACTGCACCTTGGTCGCGCCCGACTGCACCGTGATGTTGGCGCCGGCACTGGCTTGGGGCGGCGTGCACGAGCTCGGCTGGCTCGAACCTGGCCAGGGCTTGAGCGGCCCCGCCACCACGCCGCTGGACGAGCTGTAGCCGCCCTTGGCCAGAAACGGTATGGTGGCGAAACTGATCGGGGGCGGCGTCACGCCGGGGAAGCTCTCCTGGAACAGGTATTCCAGGATCGGGGCGTGGTACTGGCCGGGCACCAGGCCATTCTTCAGCGGCGTGGCGCTTGCGGGCGTCCAAGCCCCTTCGATGACAGCGCGCACTTCGCGCGTGGCCGGCAGGAAGGTGTTCTCTTCCAGCGGGCCGAAGCAGAAGTTGAATGTGGCCACCAGCCCCGTGCAGGGCGGCCGGAAGCGCCAGCGGCCCTTGACGGTGCCGGTCGGCGCGCCGGGATCGACGCCGACGATGCCCCAGTCACGGTCGGTGGTGGTACCGTCGGGCGCCACGTCGACGCCATACAGGTGGATATTGCGGCTGGGGTCGGTGGTGAAGCCCTCGAAGCGGGTCCGCACCACCGCCTCCATGTTGGCCGGCACGATGATGCCGCCATTGCCCAGGATCGTCACGTCGATCGCGACATAGGCGGGATCGGTAAACGGCGCGGTGAAGATGCCGAGATTGGCAATGAGCGTATGGGCGGAAACGTAGGTCGAATCGGTGGTGGTGTAGGGACCTTGCACGCCGCGATCGCTCACCAGCGTGCCCGAGTAGGTGACGTGGTCACCGACCTCGAACGGCGCCATGATGCGCGGGTCCGGCAACTGCCCCGCGGCCAGCGACGCGGGATCGGGCATGGTGAAGTTGCTGGCGAACTGCCCGCTGACATCCTTTGGCCGGTTGCCTTGCGGGCAAGCGTCGTCGTCGGCCTGGCGGCTCGCATCGACGCGCGGCACGCACATCGGGTAGCCCGTGACGCTGCGGATGGTCGGGTTGTCGGCATCGATGGTGAAGCGCCGGTCGGGCGACGTGGCGCGCCCGAAGCGGCCACCGGGATCGTTGACCCGCACGCGAACGCCGGGCTTGCTGGCATCCAGGACGTTCTGCGGGACGCCGCTGCCGTCGCGCACCAGCCGGCCGCCGACCCGCATTTCGCCACTCGCATAGTCGATATAGTTGATGAAGCCGGTGCCGCTGTTGAGGGACTGCTGCGAAATGTAGACCAGGCCCGCAATATAGACATCGCCCACCTGGTTGCCGATCACATGCGCCTCGTAGCTGCTGATCGGCGCTGGCGAATCGGCCAGCGCCATCCCGGTGGCAACGTTCGTGTACGGCGCCGGGGCCTGGGTAAACAGCTCCTTCCACGTCAGGGAGTTGGCAGGGAGGATCACGATGGTGCTGGACGGGATCACGATGGTATGGCCATTGACCCGCATCTTGCCGCCGCACAGCGCGTCGCCGCACGCGTCCAGCGTTGCCTCCTGGATATAGCCAAGGACATCGAACTGCGCGTCTACGCCCGGCGCGGGCGCCTGTGCCAGCGCCGGCGGCGTCACGAGCAAGGACACGGACAGCAGAGCCCACTGGAAAAGAGCGCGCCATGCGCGGCCGGGTACCCCTGCCGCGCCAGATTGCCCGGCGCGCTTCACGGCGCCGGTGATTGCTTGGTGTAGAGCTGACATGCTGTGGCCTCCCTGTTTGCCATTCAGCTGTTCATTGCGTTCGCGGCTCAGTGCGCGAACGGGCTCAATTCGAGGAACGTCTGCAACCCAGTGCGCGTGCCTTCGGCACCCACTTCGCGCTGGCACTGCATCAGGTCGATGGCGGAACCCTTGCGGCCGTCCTGCGCCACCGCCTTGGACCCGCCCTGATGGCCGCTCGGTATGCAGATCGACGGGTGATCGAATGGCGCGCGGCTGAACCGGACCCGGTCATCCGACAACGACAGCAGGAAGGCCACCAGGTCCTGCTTTTCGCTCTCGGTCATTCCAATCGGTCCGACATGGAAGTCGAAGTTGTCGCGATTGGCATAGCTGAAGTCGCCGCCGCGGTTGTAGAAGTCGACCACCTGCATCAGCGTCGACTTGCCGCCGTTGTGGAAGTACGGCCCCGTGAACTCGACATTGCGCAGGCCGGGCGTCTTGAAGGCGCCGTCCGCGACAATGCGCTGTCCCTGGGGGAAGGGGCTGCCGCCAAAACCGTTGCCAAGCAGCGCGCTCTTCCCAAGCTGCGCCATGCGCGTTTCCGACAGCGGGTTGCCATAGGCGTCGTTGCCGCCGAGGCCGATGTCCTCGTGGGTCGGCCGCACGCCGATGTTGTAGAAGCCGGTGTCGTAGATGCCGACTGCGCCATCGCCCATGGTCATTCGTTCCACCCGCTGGTTCTGCACATTGTTGAAGGCAGCATTGGTGGTTTCCGGGCCGCCATGGCAGCTGATGCAGCGGCCCCGATCCTGGAACAGCATGAGCCCGCGCATCTGCTGCGCCGTCAGCGCGGTGCGGTCCCCTTCGGCGAAACGGTCGAACGGCGTGTCGTCGGCAACCAGCGTGGCTTCGTACATCTGGATGGCGATGCCGAAGAACAGCGCGAAGTTGGCCTCCATCTGGTTGGTGACCAGGTTGCGGCGTATCCGTTTGAAGTCGAACTCGAAGTCGATGTCATCTTTGCGGCGCTGTTTCAGCAAGTCCATCGACTTGAAATTTAGCGCATGGGAACCGGGCAGGTTGAGCGTTGCCATTGACGCCCAGTACTCCGGCCGGAACGCCTTCTTCACCAGCTCCGCGTAGGTGGGCGCGCGCACGGCAAACGCCCCGAGCACGCTGTCGCGCGGCGAGATGGTCTGGTCGGCCAGAAGGCGCTCTTTCAGCAGCTTTTGTCCCAGGTCGATAAAGGCGCGCCCCTGGCAACTCATTTCGGTTCCGCTCATCGGCGGGCCCGACGCCTGCGATGCCAGCGACGACGATGACAGCGACACCGACACGTTGCGCATGACGCCCTTGTCGAATTTCCACACCAGCGGCTGGGTGTTGCGCATGCCGAAGGGGTCGCCGCCGTTGAACACGTTGTTGGCCCGGCCGTCCCAGAAGTTGCGGAAATTGAATACGGCATTGATGGCGCTCGGGGTGTTGCGCGGGGGGACGCGCCGCGTGTTGACGCCGTTGATGTCAAAGCCGGTACCGCCGTGCAGGACGGAATCCGTGACGTTGGTGCAATCGTCGGTCTTGCCGTTCCCACGGACGCCGTCGAACTTCGCCGTGAAGACGCCCTGCGACGACACAACGTCATTGATGTCGGAAATGATGGTGCCCGCGTCGTCGATGTCCGCGTGACGCGTCAGCGGGAAATCCGCCGCGCGCAGCGTATAGTTGGGGCCGGCTTGCGAGCCGCCGATCTGGAAGGTCTGGTCGTTTGCCAGCAGCCCCGGGTTGATCTGGTTGGTGATGCGGTGGTCGGCACCGGCATGGAAGTGGCAACTGGCACAGGCCATGCGGTTGTCGCTGCCGACGCGGGTCTCCCAGAACAGGGCCTTGCCAAGCTGTATGGCCGCGTTCTTGTCGCGCACGAACTCGGCCAGCTCCTGGTCGGTCGGCCCCGGCACCGCTACTTTCTTCAGGGATCCCAGCGGCCGTTGCACCGGGAAAATCTGCGGTGAAGACTGGGCATGCAACAGATGCATGCCGGCCAGCGGCAGTCCAAGCACCGCGCCGGCAAGACCCAGCACGACCCAGCGCACAGTGCGGCTTGCCCGCCCTCGCCAGGAACAGTCGTTGTGATGCGCCTCGATCGCGGCTTGCGCCGGTTCTCGCGACGATACCTCCCCTATACCATTGCTGGTCTGGTCCATAACCCCTTCTCCCCGTGTACGCTCGGTGTCCGCTTATCGGCAGCGAACCTTGGCGCAATTCTTATGTCCCCGGGCAGGTCCCCGGGATGCGTCTTGCGCGCATCCCGGGGCGTGCCCTCACCTGCTTAGCGTATGCGCGTCAGTGCGGTCGGTGCGCTGGTTCCTCCTATGCTGGATTTCACGGTCAGCGGCGTTGCCGGCGGTGACGCGGGTTGCGGTGCCCCGACCAGGACCAGCGTGTAGGTCCCACCGCCGGTATTGGCCAGCGTGGCGCCGAGTGCGCTGGGGTCGAACGTCGCGCCCGAGGTCGTCTTGTACGGTTGCAGTGTCAAGACGAGGTTCGGGTTGACGATGGACGACGTGACCGTCAGGTCGACGCGCTGTTTCGCCGTACGGTACTCAGCAAGCGTGATGGTGACCGCATCCGGCTGCGGCGCCACCGTCACCGTGACACTGACCGGCTGCGATACCTGCCCGCCGTCGTTAGCCGTCACGGTAAAGGTCAGCACATCGCTGGTTATCTGCCCCAACGGTATCGCACGCGTGAACTTGATGGACGCGCTGCCTGGAGGCTGCTGCGAGAACGCCTGCGCG
Organism: Cupriavidus sp. CuC1; assembly: GCF_044627735.1. Taxonomy (NCBI): domain Bacteria; kingdom Pseudomonadati; phylum Pseudomonadota; class Betaproteobacteria; order Burkholderiales; family Burkholderiaceae; genus Cupriavidus; species Cupriavidus sp. CuC1. The sequence goes on from NZ_JBIUHC010000023.1 coordinate 11,418, forward strand.
GGACCAGCCGTCTGCGTCCACGTGTAGGTCGTGGCAGCCGAACCGCTGCTGGTCGCAGTCAGCGTGACGGGCGTGCCGGAGGTGACCTTCACCGGTGCGATCGGGTTGATCACAGGGACCGGATGGCTGGGCGGCAGCACCGTCACGGTGACGGTCGACGTGGCAGTCTGGCTCTTGCAACCAGTGACCGTCAGGCGGAACACCATCGTCTGGGCGGAACCACCGCTTGGAATCACCGGCGCGTTGAAGGTCGGGTTCGGCGACGTCGGGTTGGTGATCACCGTGGTCGACGGCGACACCGCAGTCCACGCGTAGGTGAACGGCCCGGTACCTGTTGCGCTTCCCGTCAGCGGCACCGACGTCGCGCCGGAGGCGACACTGAAGTCGGCGCCGGCGTTGGCGGTCGGGGCCGTGCAGGACCCCGGCGCCTGCGCGCCAGGCCATGGGTTGAGCTGGCCCGCGAGGGTACCGGCGGAGGACGTGTACCCCCCCTGTGCCAGGAAGGGAATCGTATCGAAGTTGTTGGGCGGCGGTGGCGTGCCGGGTGTGTTCTCCGGGAAGATGTACTCCAGGATCGGAGCGTGATACTGCCCTGCCATCAGGCCGTTCGCACCACCGGTAGCCGCCTGCAGGGTCGCGGGCGTCCATGCCCCCTCGATCACCGCGCGGACTTCGCGCGTCACCGGTATGAAGTTGCCTCCGGAAGGGGGCGTGCAGGCCTTGACGCTAGCCACGGTGGCCGTACACGGTGGCCGGAAGCGCCAGCGCCCCTTGACCGGGCCCGTCGGTGGGCCCGGGTCGACAGCGATCGTGCCCCAGTCGCGATCGCTGGTGGTGCCGTCGGGGTTGACGTCGATCCCATAGAGATGGATGTTGCGGCTCGGGTCGGTGGTCATGCCCTCGAAGCGGGTGCGAATGGCGGCTTCGCCCGCGCCGATCACGGTCAGGCCACCGGTGCCGAGGATGGTGACTTCCACCGCAACATAGGCCGGGTTGGTGCCGGGGGCGGTATAGATAGCCACATTATTGGTGATCGTGTGCGCGGACACATAGGTGCCGGCGCTGCCCGCCGGGTACGAGCCGCTGGTACCGCTGTCCGTGACCAGCGTACCGGCATAGGTGACGTAGTCGCCCACCTCGAACGGCGCCATGATGCGAGGATCGGGCAGTTGCCCGGCGGCCAGCGTGGCGGGTGCCGGCATGGTGAACGCGCTCACGAAGTTCCCGGTGCCATCCTTCGGCCGGTTGCCCTGCGGGCACAAAGCGTCGGGGATCACGGTCAAATCGTTCGGATTGGTCCGTGGCAGGCACATCGGGAAACCGGAGGTGCTGCGGATCGTCGGATTGTCTGGATCGAGCGTGAAGCGCTGATCCGGTGTTGCCACGCGGCCGAACCTACCGATCGGATCATTGATGCGCACGCGCGTGCCCGGGTTATTGCCATCGAGCACGTTCTGCGGCACGCCGGTCGTCAGGTCAACATTCAGCTTGCCGCCGATGTACATTGTGCCGTCGGCATAGTCGATATAGTTGATGTAGCCCGCGCCCGAGTTAAGCTCCTGCTGCGACAGGTATATCAGTCCGGCGATATAGGTATCGCCGACCCGGTTACCGATCACGTGGGCCTCGTAGGTGGTCAGCGGCGGCGGGCTATCCGTCAGCGCCATGCCAGTCGCAATGCCGGTGTACGGCGCCGGAGCCTGATCGAACAGCTCCTTCCAGGTCAGCGCATTCGCCGGCAGGATCACGATGGTCTGGTCCGGCACCACCACGACATGACCGTTGACCTTGAGCTTGCCGCCAGTGATGGCGGTAGCGTTTGGACCATTCAGCGTGGCCTCCTGCAGGAAGCCGGCAATGTCGAATTGCGACGCCGCGCCCGGCGGCGGCAACTGCGCCAGCGCCTGGCCATGCCAGCACAGTTGCAGCAAGAGCAGCGCCACAGCCAGCAATGCACGCAACGGCTCAAGGCTGCGCGCGGCCCATGTTGACCGACACGCGGCACCTCCGCCGCGGTGCCGTGTCGTCATACCCACTTCGTTCCACATGATTCCCCCCTCCCCTCACCATGATCCAGAGCGTGCTGGGTCCGCCGTCGCGCGGCGCTTCCCATCGCTCGCGGTTGCTTCCGCTGCCTGCCGTCTGTCCACCAAAGCGCTGAAACGGGCCGGCGCCTGCCATGCCATGCAGGCGCGTGGCGTCGTTGCCAAACGCGCGGCAACTCCGCTATGCTGAGCGTTGGCCTTTGCGCACTGGCATGCTCCGCTCCGCATTTCCCGTTTCAATGTTTCAGCAAGCTAGGCTGGTAGCCTTCGTGTCCGACATAGAGCTCCTCCAATCCGAATGACAAAGTTGCACGCGGGCTGTTTCACAACACTGCTTGCCGCTAATTCATGCTCAGCACCAGGTGCGCGATCTGGTGCGGTGCCGTCAGCGCGGGCATCATGCACCAGCGGTCGAGCCGCTCGTTGCCGATGCTGAGCATGCCGGTATGGCGCGCCAGGCTGGCGTCTTCCGCCGGATCGGTGTAGTAGAATCCCCGCCGGCGGCGAACCAGCTCCATGTCCGCGCGCCTGCCGGTCACGAAGGTCCAGTCCGGCTTTCAGCTCGGCTGCGGAAGGCGTGCCGGGCAGCTCGCGCAATGTGGCCGGCCCCCGGATTGCATCCGGCACCCTGGGATGGGACTTGACGTCAAAGCGCAGGATCTGGGTTCCCGGCGACAGCAGCTTGTCGGTCGGGCCGCGGCCGTCGGTCTGCTCCAGCCGGTTGACCAGGACGATAAATGGCCTGGTGTAAGGGCTTCCGCGCGAATCGCCGCCATCCTTGGCGTGGGCCGGTCTTGTGACCAGTTCCTCTCCAAGCAAAGTGGTTCCCGAGCCGGCCACGCCGAGCTTGAAGGAATGCCTGCGATTCTCCCCTTTGGTTTTCTTATTACCCACGTTTTTCATTCTTTTTTCCCGTCTTATTTAACGACCCATGCATTTCGACTGGACGGCCGGATCCCAGCCGACCTGCAGCTTTCTTCATAATCGAAAACAATTTAGAGAGCGGGCATCAATGCTGCCGCTACGATGGGCGACTTCGGGCTGCGCTCATAGTCTCTCCGACTGGCGCAGCCATGACGCGCATGCGGGGGCCCGCGCTGGCTCCAGACGGCACAATTGGCGAGCACTTAAATGTCTGATGCATTTGCATCACCTCCCATGGTTTACCCGAGGCTATCTTCGCGACGCTACCAGGCACTCCCTGTATGTGCCCGGATGGCATCCCTAGCCTTGCCGGCTAACCGTTTTTTGTTTTTTAGATCGCCAGAGCCATCGACTCTGATTGACCGAAGCTTTCGCAGACCTTTCACTGACGCCTAATCATTTGTTGATTGCGTTCAACGGCACCATAGGTCAAATGGATGAGTAATGTCTTTACATTGATCCAGCGGGCGTCGGGTGCCCGCGCAATCCGTAGTCCTGGCGCGAATTAGCCGAAATGCACTTATCAATAGCTAATGAAATACATGGACATTCAACCGAGAGGATGAGTCGCACGTTCTTTTCTTTTCAAATACCTCCGTGCTAGTCTTTCTCCATGGCGGGGGAGCGGGCATGAAGCCAATAATAAGAATTCTCATTTGCTTATCAACGGGACTGACTGGCATCAGCCTTTGCGATCTTGCGTGGAGCGCGGACATCTATCGTTCGGAAGGACCGGACGGTGAAGTCCGTTTCGCAAGCCAGCCGCTTGACAAGAGCTATCGCCTTTTCCTGCGCGGAGATGCGCCGCGTCTCGCGGCATTGCCCACAAAAAAAGTGGCGTCCGGCCCGGCTTACCGCGCCGGCGATACGCGCGACATCCGCGATCGGCAACTCGCACCGCTAGTCGAGCAACTGTCGCAGAAGCACGCCGTCGACGTGGCCCTGGTCAGGGCGATCATCGACGTCGAATCCGGGGGAAATCCCGCCGCCATATCGGTCAAGGGCGCCACGGGTGCCATGCAACTGATGCCGTCCACCGCCGCGATGTATGGCGTCACCGAACTCACCGATCCGGTGCAGAACATCGACGCAGGCATCCGCCACCTTAAGTACCTGCTGGCGCGGCATGACGGCAATGTCGCACTTGCGCTTGCCGCCTACAACGCCGGCGAGGGCGCCGTGGCCAGGCATGCCGGACGCATTCCGCCCTACCGCGAAACCATGCTGTATGTGCCGGCCGTGCTGGCCCGCATGCAGTCCAACCGCAACCAGTCCAAGCCGGGAGCCGCGCCATGAAGACCTCGCTGACCCGAAGCCGCGCCGCCGGCTTTACCTTGCTCGAACTGCTGATCGTGGTGGTCATCATCGGCTTGCTGGCCGCTTATGTCGGGCCCAAGTACTTCTCGCAGCTCGGCAAGTCCGAGCGCACCATGGCGAAGGCGCAGATAGATGCGCTGGAAAAGGCCCTCGATGCCTACCGGCTCGACGTCGGGCGCTATCCGAGCACCGAGGAGGGACTCATCGCCCTGGTGACCAAGCCGGGTGGCGGCGTCCAGTGGAATGGGCCATACCTGAAGAAGGACGTGCCGTTCGATCCCTGGGGCCACCCCTATCAGTATCGGTCCCCCGGGGCCACTAGCGAAGTGGAAATCCGCTCGTATGGAAAAGACGGGCAAGCGGGCGGTACCGGCGACGCCGCCGACATTACGAACTAGAGCATCGCGGCGAGCCAGCCCGTTGCAGCGAGCCATGCGCAAGGGGGCTTCCGTAAAACAAACAGAAAGCAGTTCCGCTGGGAGAGAGCAACGCCGAGCCAGCAGTGCTCTCAGGTGCCAGCGTTAGACGGAGTACTGAAGTTCCATGGAATTTCCGGGAACCGATGCGGGAATTGGCAGAGACCGGGCAGGCCCCGAACGGGGGCCGCCGCAGCAAGTATGGAACGGTCCGCAGCACCGTCCTCAACGCAAGACGGCAAGACGACAAGACAGCAAGTGTCTGGCGTGAAGACGCATATAAACCCTACCGGGTCGAGGGTGACATGAAGTCGAGCACTTTTCTTTCTTCCTGCACAGAGTGCCGGCACCGCCGGCACCTCGCCGCCAATGCGGTCCGGGTCGGCCCACGCCGAATATGGCGCGCCGCCGCTCGTAGCGTGCCGCGTTTCCCGACGGTCTCGTGAGCCCGCCTGCTTGCTGTGCGCATTTGGCTGAAACAAGCCAGCGATGCGGCTCGAACAGCCCGGCAACATGATGCCTCGGGGCGCAAGCCGTCCCGGACCTCCACTCATTGATCGCTTCGGACCCAGCGGAGAGACAACCATGCAGTTTGACGTGCGCGCCCTGTCACCAGACCATCTGATGGTTCAGCTCAGGCTGGATGCCCGCAACGAGGCGGACGCGCGCAGCCAGGTCGAAGCGCGCGGCCTCTGCCCCGCGGCCATCGCACCGGTGCGCGCAAGCCTGGCTGCCGGGCTGCGTTTGCCCGGGCGGGGCCGCGGGCGCTTTGCGGTATCGCTGTTCAGCCAGGAATTGCTGGCCCTGCTCAATGCGGGTCTAAGCCTGGTGGAATGCCTGGAGGCGCTGCAGGAGAAGGAAAGCAATGCGGCGTCCGTCACAGTCCTGTCGCAACTGCTTGCCGGGCTGCGCGAGGGCAAGCGGTTCTCCCGGGTGCTGGCCGAGCTGAAGGATATTTTCCCCCCGCTCTATGTCGGCATCGTCCAGGCGGCCGAGAACACCAGCGACCTGCCGCAAGCGCTGGGACGCTACGTCGACTATCAGCAGCGCATCGACAGCGTGCGCAACAAGCTGGTCAGCACCGCCATCTATCCGATGATCCTGCTGATGGTCGGGGGCGCAGTCACCGCCTTCCTGATCGGCTACGTGGTGCCCCGCTTCGCGGAGGTGTACCAGGGCGCGGGGCGCACCCTACCGTGGCTTTCACAGGTGCTGCTGGGCTGGGGCCAGTTCGCCGGACGCCACGGCGCGGTGCTGATGCCGGCTGCGCTGCTAGGCGCCCTGGCGTCGTTCTTCGGCGTGCGGCGGCTGCTGGCGCGCCGTGGCATCGGCTCGCTGCTGGCGCGTCTTCCCGGAATTGGCCATTGTGTGCGCATTGTCGAGTTGTCGCGGCTCTACCTCACCCTGGGCATGCTGCTGGAAGGCGGCATCCATATCGTCGCCGCGATCGACACCGCGCAGGCGATGGCCGCCGCGGACCTGCGCGCCAGTCTTGGCGCCGCCAGGCAGGCCATCCAGTCGGGGCTCACGCTGTCGGCGGCATTCGAGGCACAGGGACTCACCACGCCGATCTCGCTGCGCATGCTGCGCGTTGGCGAGCGCAGCGGCGAACTGGGCGCGATGCTCACACAGTCGGCCAACTTCTACGACGGCGAGATCAGCCGCTGGATCGAGCGCTTCATGCGCATGTTCGAGCCGCTGCTGATGACTGGCATCGGGCTGATCGTCGGCACCATCGTGGTGTTGCTGTACATGCCGATCTTCGACCTTGCCGGAGGCCTGACATGAGCGAGAACGCTGCTCCGCAAATTGTCTTCGATGCCCCGCTGCTGCAACGGGCCCGCAAGCAGGCGCAACTCTCGCAGCGCACGATGATCAGCGAGCTGGAGAGCCTGACCGGCGCCGAACCGCGTGACCTGGTGCTGGCCCTGGCGCGGGCGTTCGGGCTGGAGGTGGTGGAAACCGCACAGATGCTGACGCTGGCCCCGGCCTTTGACAGGCTGCCGCTGTCGAAGGCCATGCAACGCCGCTGCGTGCTGCTGCGCGACGACGCCGGCCAGGGCATTGCGGTCATTGCCGACCCGTTCGACACTGACCTGCACACCTGGCTGGAAGCCCGGGCAGGCATGGCCCTGCTGTACCGTCTGGCCTTGCAAGCCGATATTCAGGCTTACCTGTCGAAGCAGGAAGAATCGGTGCGCGCGGTCGATAACATCGTCAGCAGTGCCGCCGGCGAGGCGCACGGCGGCAAGACCGCTGCCGTGCTGTCATTCGCCTCGCTGTCGGAGGTCGCCAGCCCGGCGGTGAAGCTCGTCGATTCCACGCTCTATGACGCGCTCAAGGCCGGCGCCTCGGATATTCACCTCGAAAGCACCGCGCACGGGCTGGCGGTGAAGTACCGCATCGACGGCGTGCTGGATCACGCCGCCACGGCGCACGGCGTCGAGGTCGCGGAGCAGGTCATCTCGCGCCTGAAAGTCATGGCGGAGCTCGATATCGCCGAGCGCCGCGTGCCGCAGGACGGCAGCTTCCGGGTCGAAGCCGGCGGCCGCGAGATCGACTTGCGGCTGTCCATCATGCCCAGCATCCATGGCGAGGACGCTGTGATCCGTATTCTCGACAAGCGCGCCATGATCGAGGCGTATGGATCGCTCACGCCGGAAGCGCTGGGCTTTGACGCGCCGTCGCTTGCCGCGCTGCGGATGTTGTCGCAAGAGCCCTACGGCATGTTGCTGGTGACCGGCCCCACCGGTTCCGGCAAGACCACCACGCTCTACGCTGCGTTGACCGAAATCCACAACGGCCGCGACAAGATCATCACCATCGAGGATCCCGTCGAGTATCAGTTGCCGGGCATCCTTCAGATCCCGGTCAATGAAAAGAAGGGGCTTAGCTTCGCGCGCGGGCTGCGCTCCATCCTGCGCCACGACCCGGACAAGATCATGGTCGGCGAAATCCGCGACCGCGAGACCGCCGAGATCGCGGTGCAATCGGCACTGACCGGCCACCTGGTCCTGACCACGGTCCACGCCAACAACGTCTACGACGTCTTCGGCCGTTTCACGCATATGGGCATCGATCCCTATGCCTTTGTCTCCGCGCTCAATGGCATCTGGGCGCAACGGCTGGTACGGATGAACTGCACGCGCTGCGCCACGCCTCACGCACCGGACGACGCCGAACTGGCCAGGGTCTACCTCAGCCGCGCCGACGTGGCCGGCTACCGCTTCATGCAGGGCAAGGGCTGCGGCGATTGCCGGGGCACCGGATACAGCAAGCGCCGCGCCATCGCCGAGATCCTGATCCTGAATGACGAGTTGCGCGAACTCATCATCGACAAGCGCCCGATCCGCCAGATCAAGGAGGCCGCCCGGCGCAATGGCAGCCGCAGCTTGCGCGAAGCCGCACTGGAACTGGTCAGCCGCGGTGAAACCACGCTCGAAGAAATCAAGCGAGTCACGCTCCATGAATAAGCTCCAGACAACATTGCGCATCGGCCTGTCGAGCACCTATGTAGCGCTGGTGCGCTCCCACGGGTGGCTGCGGCCGAGGCGCCACCTGCTGATGGATCGGCCGCTCGACGCCGGATCCGCGCCGCACGCGCTGCAGGGCCTGCGCACCGCACTGGCAGACACCGGCTGCGCCCGGATGGACGCCACCGTGGTTCTCGGCAACGAGTGGGTGCGGCTGTTCATGGTCACGCCGCCACACAATGCCGAGCGGCTGCGCGATTGCCACGCGGCGATGATGATGCGCTTCCAGCAACTCTATGGCGAGCCGCCGAGCGACTGGCATGTCCGCGCGGACTGGGACGCGCAGCACCCGTTCCTTGCCTGCGCGGTGCCGCAGGCACTGCTGGACGGATTGCAGCAAGCCGTGGCGGATCATCGCCTGGCGCTGGTCGCGATCCAGCCGCAGTTCATCGCCGCCTGGAACCGCTGGCGGCACGCTGTGCCGGCCCATACCTGGTTCGGCGTGGCGGATGCCCAGGCACTGTCGCTGGGCGTGATCGACCAGGGCCGGCTGGCCGAGGTGCGCCGCCTGCCGCTGCCGCCGGCCGCGCTGGACGACCCGGCCTGGCTGTCCACCCAACTCGCGCGCGAGGCCCTGCGCCAGACAATGCCGGCGCCGGACCGCGTCTGCCTGTGCGGCTGGGTACCCGAGCCATGGCTTGCGCCGCAGGACGGCGCACCGGCCTACGTGCGGCTCGATGGCGCCGCAGCGCACGCATCGGCGGGCGCCGAACTGGCATTGACAGGAGCGCGCTCATGAAGACGAGCCAGATCGATTTTGCACCGCGCTCACTGCGGCGCACCGTGGCGCAGACCCAGCCTGCCATCTGGCTGGCGGCGGCAATCGGCCTTGCGCTATGTGCAAGCGCGGCGGTCGCGGGGTACAACCTGGCGCAACAAGGCGAGCTGCGCCAGGCCGAACTCCGGCAGATCCGCAACCGCGCCAGCGAGCGCGACCGGCCCGCGCAACGCGGCGCGCCGATTGGCGAAGCGCAGGCCGGCGCGGTCAACGATGTCGTTGCGCGCCTGAACCTGCCGTGGCGCGACTTGTTCCAGGCGGTCGAGGCGGCCACGCCCGCCGGCAGCATCGCCTTGCTGGAACTTGCGCCCGATGCCGCCCGGCACGCCATCAAGGGCAGCGCCGAGGCAAAGACCGGCGAGGACATGCTCGACTACATCAGCCGCGTCAGCAAGCAGCCGATGTTCTCATCGGTGGTGCTGACCCGGCATGAGATCAATGAGCAAGACCCGAACAAGCCGCTGCGATTCCAGTTCCTCGCAGAATGGGCAAGGAGCGAAAAATGACGCCACCGCGCATCGGAAGAACCCTGCTGCAGATCCGCCTGGCGCTATCGCGCTACGGTACCGGCCCGGGTCTCGCCAGCCTGCTCTGTATCGCCGGCGCACTGTGCTGGCTGTGGTGGGTACCGCATGAACAGGCCCAGGTCGACTCGCAGCGCGCCGCGCTGCAAGCCGAACGGATGGCCCAGCGCGTGGTGCCAGGCGCGCCGCGCAAGGCGGTTGCGGTGTCAGGGCAGGAGCGGCTGGCTGCATTCTATGCCACGCTGGGCGATCGTCACCGTACCGAGCGGCAACTGCTTACGCTGTTCGAGAAGGCGCGCGAGAGCGGACTGACGCTGGCCAAGGGCGAGTACAAGGTGAGCTACGACAGCAACAGCCAGGTCTACAGCTACCAGGTCCTGCTGCCAGTGAACGGCTCGTACAGCGCAATCCGCCGATTCTGCGAGAAAACCCTGCTGGCGATCCCCTTCGCCTCGCTGGACGAGATCAGCTTCCGGCGCGACCTGGTCGGCAACGGCACGCTGGACGCACGGCTGCGCTTCACATTGCATCTGAAGGAGGCGCCGCCTTCCCACCCCGCGCCCGGGGTAATGGCCATGCGGAGCGACAAGCCATGAAGCCGCGTCATATCGCGCTCGGCGGCTTGCTGCTTGGAGCGGCCTGGCTGAGCATCTTCGGGGACAAATCGCCAGCGGGGGACGTCGTCACCGCGGTGACGCGCTCCACCGCCACAAGCGCCGCCGAAGCACCGGCGCGTGCGGACAGCAACCCGTTGCGGGAGCCGGTCATTCTTGCCGTGCGCGATCGCGCGGAACTGCTCGGCGACGGCGACACGCCTGCCGGCACACTGTTCGTCAGCCAAAACTGGACACCGCCGCCACCGCCGCCGCCGCCCGTCGTCGTGGCGCCGCCGCCAAAGCCGACCGCGCCCCCCTTGCCTTTCACCTATCTGGGCAAGAAGCAGGAAAACGGCAAGTGGGAGGCTTACCTGGCGCGGGGCGGGGATACCTATGTCGTGCGTGAGCACAGCATGATCGATAGCACCTACCGTGCCGAAGCGATCACGCCAACCACCGTGACGATTACATACCTGCCACTGAAGCAGGTTCAAAAGCTGGCCATCGGGGAGGCTGACTGATGTTTGAATCAAACGCTACCAAGTGCGTCCGGGGCGGGCTGACAACGCGGCTGGGGTCGGCCTGTCTTGTGGCGGCCGTCCTGTTGCTGGGCGGTTGCGCCGCGGACAAGGCATTCCGCGAAGGACAGGGACTGGCTGCGCAAGGCAGGCTGGAGGAAGCCATGGCCAAGTACCAGGAAGCCATGGCCCTCAATCCCAAGGACGTGCAATACAAGATGGGCTATCTGCGGGCACGCGAACTCACGATCGCAAGCTACGTGGAGCGCGGCGACCGCGAGGCCGCCACCGGCAAGCCCGACCTTGCCGAAGCGATCTACCGCCGCGCGCTGGCGCTCGATCGCGGTAACGAGCGTGCCACCGCGGGCATGCGCGCGCTGGAGGCCGCACGCGCCAAGACACGTGCAGCTGCCACCGCTGCTGCCGGCACCCGGGCCCCCGCAGCAGCGGTGGCGGCTCGCCGCGATGGCGACGACGCCACCGGCCGGCCGGGCGACGGGATGCTGTCGGTTGCCTACAAGAAGCCGATCTCGATCGAGTTCCGCGACGTGACCCTGAAGCAGCTGTTTGAAGTGGTATCGCGCTCGTCGGGCCTGAACTTCCTGTTCGACAAGGATGTGCGCACCGACCAGAAGACCACGGTATTCCTCAAGAACAGCACGGTGGAGTCGGTCGTGTACTTCACGCTGCTGACCAACCAGCTCGAGCAGCAGGTGCTCGACGAGAACACAGTCCTGATCTATCCGAACACCCCGAACAAGCAAAAGGACTACCAGGAGCTGATGGTGCGCACCTTCCACCTGGCCAACACCGACGCCAAGATGGTGGCCAACACGCTCAAGACCATCCTGAAGACGCGCGATGTGGTGGTCGACGACAAGCTCAACATGCTGATCGTGCGCGACAGTCCGGAGGCGATCCGGCTCGCCTCCCGGCTGGTGGCCCTGCATGATGTGCCCGAGCCCGAAGTGATGCTGGAGGTCGAGATCCTGGAGGTCAAGCGCGACCGGCTGCTCAACCTGGGCATCGCCTGGCCGGACAGCCTGAGCCTGACGCCGATCCCGTCCGCCGCGGGCGGCCTGCTGACGCTGCGCGACCTGACCAATATCACCAGCTCCACGCTTGCAGCCGGCATCGGGCCCGTGACCATCAATGCGGGCAACACCGATTCCTCGGCAAAGCTGCTGGCCAATCCGCGCATCCGCGCCCGCAACCACGAGAAGGCCAAGATCCTGATTGGCGACCGCGTGCCCTTGATCACTACCACCTCCACCGCCACGGGTTTTGCCTCGGAGTCCATCAACTACATCGACGTCGGCCTGAAGCTCGATGTGGAGCCGGCGGTCCACCTGGACAACGACGTGGCGATCAAGGTCTCGCTCGAAGTCAGCAATATCGTCAGCCAGCTGCAGACCAAGTCCGGCTCGGTCGCATACCAGATCGGCACACGCACCGCCAGCACCACACTGCGCCTGCGCGACGGCGAGAACCAGGTCCTGGCCGGCCTGATCAGCGACGAAGACCGCCGCAACGCCAAGAAGATTCCGGGGATCGGCGACCTGCCCATGCTCGGCCGGCTATTCGGCAACTCGGCCGACGAGAACCACAACACCGAAATCGTGCTGTCGATCACGCCCCACCTGATCCGCAATATCGAGCGCCCGGAGCCGACCATGCTGACGTTCGCGGCGGGCACCGAGACCAGCCTGCGGCTGCGTCCCCAAGGGCTTACCGTGCCCTCCGCCCGGGCGCCGCTGATCGCGCTGACAGGCCAGCCGGGCCAGGGTGTGCCACCCAGCGCGCCAGGGCCGGCGCAACCGGCAGCCATGCCTGTCTCGGTGTCCGCAGCCGCGGTGATTCCTGCCGCTCCGGCTCCGGCAGCCCAGGACGACGATACGGCTGCTGCGTCCGCCACCACGCCGGCCGCGCCGGAAGCGCGGGAAGCGTCCGCCGCCAACGCCCCGGGCAGCGCGCAATTGCGCTGGGACGGCGCGCAGCAGCTGAAGGTCGGGGACACCTTCACCCTGCAGCTTTCGATGCAGTCCGGGCGGCCCGTCACCAGCGTCCCGGTGGCGATCACCTTCGACGACAAGGTGTTCCAGGCCGGCGGCGTGGTCGAAGGCGGGTTCTTGCGCCAAGGCGGCGCACCAACCAGCTTTACCAGCAAGGTCGATACCGCCGGACAGCTTCTCATCACCGGCACCCGCACCGACAACAGCGGTGCCAGCGGTAGCGGCAACTTCGCCAGCATCAATTTCCGCGCGCTCGCGCCGGCCAATGCTTCGGCCATTCAGTTGCTGACGGCCGCGCCGGTCGGCTTGAAGGGCAGCGCCATACCGGCGCAGGCACCGGCGCCGCATGTCGTGCAGGTGCAGCCATGAATCCGTCCACCCAAACCTGCTGGCGGCAGATGCGCCGGGCGCGCCCCGGCGTGCGCGGCTTCACGCTGATCGAGTTGCTGGTCACGCTGGCTATCCTCGGCGTGCTGGCGACCATTGCGTTGCCGCTGGCACAGATATCCGTGCAGCGCACCAAGGAGCAGGAGCTGCGGCGGGCGCTGCGAGAGATCCGCAGCGCGATCGACGCCTACAAGCGCGCCAGCGATGAAGGACGGATTCCAAAGATGGCCGGTGGTACCGGCTACCCGAAGGACCTGGAGATCCTGGCCGAGGGCGTGCTCGATCAGCGCAGCCCCACCCGTAGCAAGATGTACTTCCTGCGCAGGGTGCCGCGCGACCCGATGGCAGCAGACACCAACGGCCCTGAGTCCGCATCGTGGGCCAAGCGCAGCTATGCCAGCGAGCCCGACGCGCCGCAGGAAGGTGACGATGTCTACGATGTCTACACCCGGTCCGAACAGACCGGTTTGAACGGTGTTCCGTACAGGAAATGGTGACCGCGATGCCGTCGATTCGCCTGCGCCCCGCCCTTGCGCGCCCTGCCCGGGGCTTCACCCTGGTCGAGCTGCTGGTGGTACTTGCCATCATCGCGCTGCTGCTGACGCTCGCTGTGCCACGCTACTTCCATAGCGTGGATACCGCACGCGAAACGGTGCTGATCGACAACTTGGCCACCGCGCGTTCGACCATCGACAAATTCTATGGCGACACCGGGCGCTATCCGGACTCGCTCGAAGAGCTGGTCGAGAAAAAGTACCTGCGCGCCATGCCGTTCGATCCGGTGGCCAACAGCAGCACCGCCTGGATCATCGTACCGCCGGAGGATTCCAGCAAAGGCCGGGTTTACGACCTGCGCAGCAGCGCGACCGGGAGCGGCCGCAGCAATACCCCCTTCTCGCAGAGATAGACCATGATGGCCCGCCCGACCAGACGCGCACGCGGCTTCGGCTACATCGGCCTAGTCCTGATGGTGGCGGTGATCGGCGTCGCAGCCGCCGCCACACTCCGTTTGGGCGCGGTCGCGCAGCGCCGCGCCGCGGAAGAAGAACTGCTGGCCATCGGCACCGAGTTTCGCGACGCCTTCATCAGCTACGCCAACGCGACCCCGCCCGGCCAGCCGCGTACGCCGCCGAGCCTGCAGGCGTTGCTGAAAGATCCGCGCTATCCCACCCCGCGCCGCCACCTGCGCAAGCTTTATGTGGATCCGCTCACCGGCGAGGACGGGTGGGGAACGATCCAGGCGGTGCCGGGCCCCGGCATCATGGGCGTGTACAGCATGTCGAACGGCAAGCCGATCAAGATCGGCAACTTCGACCTGCGCTTTCAGGACTTCGAGGGCAAGACTACATACCGAGAGTGGAAATTCATGCCGCCGCAGGAGATGATCGCGCCGGTGGTCAAAGGCGCTGGGGGCGTGGGGGGCGTTGGGGGCGTTGGGGGCGTTGGGGGCGTTGGTGGGACTGCGGGAGCAGGGGGTGCCGCCGCGTCTCCGGGGGCAGTCGTACCCGGCGCCGCGCAACCGGCGGTACGGTTCTGAGGCGCGCTCGGAAGCACCCGGGTGCGGCGCATCCATTCTGCAACCAGGATATACAGGATGCGGGAACAACCACGAGGTCTACCCTGGAAGCGCGGCCAGCCTGCGCTTCGCGCCACGGATTTGATAGCGACCGTGATGGCGACCTTGCTGGCGGTCATCAGACCGGCCCACGCACTCCCAACATGGCGATCCGATGGCATCATCGCGTATCGCTTGGCAAGGCCTATCGCTACCCGACCGTCAGCGGCTGTTCCAGGGTCGGATTACCGGCACCTCGCCGATCAACAACGATCCCACCCTGCGTCCGGAGCACTCCTTCTCCAAGGACCTGAATCATTATATCAACAATGATTCAGCTACCCATGAGACTCAGGATTTTCATATAGAACCTTCTCAATCGCATACTTAACCAAATCATTTAGTGACTTGCCATTTTTTTTAGCCGACACCGCGGCTTTTCTATGAAGTTCAGACCCAATTCGAATTTTTATGCCTCCTTCATAGGCAGTGCAAGATTCCTTTTCCCTCAATTCGCAAAATACAATATACGAGTCAACTGCATCCCGAAATGCCGCTTCGAGCTCAGGCACGCTAGTCCCATCAAATATTATAATATCATCAATAAACTCAAGCTTTCCTATAAAACACCTGTCGGCAGCACTATATTCGACAGAACCATAATAATTTCCATATTGAAGCATGTCACTCATAATTAGCTCCAGTCTTCCAGATTTAAAGATGTTCTGAACAACTCGCTTTTAGCCCGTGAACCCCACCGGGCCATCGCGATAGGCGGGAAGCAATGCCTCTGAAGTGAGTTTGCTTCGCCCCCAGGGGCTCTAGATGCTGCCTTTGCGCACCGGGATTCATTACACGTCCGTTGACGGGCGGATTGCCTAGTAGAATTAGCACAATTTCAGCAACCGCGCCCGCTTCATAACAACCTGCTTGCCACCCTCCGCTGCCGGCGCCTACAGCCTAGTTGTCCCGCTTGATGCGGCTCGCAAGCACCACGTTGCCGCTCACCTTCCCTCGGATCTCCAGGCGCATGCCGGCCGCGAGATCGTCGGCGCCCCGCGGCAGGGTTGCATTGTCGAAGACCGTTGCGCTATTCCATTTCACGGTCACGCCGCCGCCACTGCTTAGGACAAAGGTTTGCGCGGCCTTGTCGAGGCTGGAGATTGTGCCATGCAGTTCGTTCGCTTCGTTGGCTTCATGGGCTTCGTCCTCGACCTCGACCTGCGTAGCCACAAGTACGCCGTTGGCGACGGCCCCCTTCACTTCCACACGGGCGCCGAGTGTTGGCGTACCGCTCACCGTGGCGGTGGATGGCACCGTCACCCGCAGGCCGGACACCTCAAAGTCTGTGGCCGAAGTGAACTTCGTGATTACGCCCTCCAACTCTGCCCGCTGGCCCTGCGGGATCGCTGGAATCAGGGTCGTGCCGCGCACCCTGGCGGCCGCAATGACCGTCGGCGCGGTCAGCGTTCCCTTCACCCGGACAACAGCGCCGTTGATGACGCCGCTAGGAAGGTTCACCAGTGCTGCCGGTGTGAACTGGACCGTGATGCCGTTTATGGTGAAGCTGGTGGCGGTCGCGCCCTGCACCACACCGGTGAGCCGGATCTCGGCCGTGGGTGCTTTCTTCTCGATGCGGGTGGCCTTCAGGTGGGCGCCGGTTGCATCGGGAAGCCCGTGGACCTCCACCGTATCGTTGATCGACAGCACGGCCAGCCCGGTCAGGCCATTGCCGTCGAAGACTGTGGATGGCGAGACAGTCACCACCACGCCTAGCACCGTCAGCGTGTTGCCCGCGACGTTGATGCTGGAGATCGGCCCCTGCACGAAGCTGCGCGCGGCGATGCTGGTTGCCCGGCCGGTTGCCCCGCTGTTGTCGCGCTCGCCTTCGATTGCCACTACCATGCCAAGGCGTATGTCATCGGCACCGGCATTGGGATTGTCGTCGTCGAGGGTGGTCTTGGCCGCGCTATTGTCGATGCGTACGCCGTTGACAATGAGGCTGCCGAATCCGGTAATCGTGCCGCTGAAGCTCGTCGGCGTCGCAGTCGGCGCGGGCGTTGAAGGTGCCGGTGCACTATCGCCGCCGCCACCGCCACAGGCGACCAGTAGTGTGGTGATGCCGGCAGCAGCGGCCAGCCAGAGGGTGTGCGCCATGATACGACGCCGGGAGCGAGTTTCAGTCATGTCAATCTACCTCCTTTGCATCAATTCTGGTTGGGCGCGCGGCGCCCGGCCCCCGGCATCGGCTCAATGCCGAGGCATTTCATGGCAGTGGGCAAGCATCCGGCCTGCACGCGGCAGTGGCCGCAAACGAATCCGGCGAGGGGGTTTCTTTGATTGCGCATCTCCCCAAGAGAGCCGGAATTCACCTACCATCGTTTTCCAGCGATGGGAAATAACCATACGCATTCTGCTGCATGCATTGCCCAAGGCGTTAGGCTTACTATAGTGTGGTGACGAGCTAGATAACATGGGCGATGGGAGGGACTATGGTTCGCCATTAGTCTCAACGAAATGAGACCTTAGTCCATATCCTTGCCGGGTCCGGCAATGGGAAGCCGGTCGATATCCGGCAACCGGAGGCCGCCGGAAATGGCACGCAGATCGGCCAGGGCAGATTTGAGCGACGATCGGATTAATTCCACTCGCGCGACTACGACGACCACCCTCTATTCAGCCAGGGAGTGGTGCTTTCGCTCAATGCATCGACTGAGTTCACCGTTGTCGCAGAGGCCGGACCCGGCGAGGATACGCCGGCTGCCCATCTGAGCCGCAGGATCCCGGGCTTCCACGTAGCGAGATGCCGCAGGCTCCTGGCATCGTCGCCGGAGAAATCGTGCGGCGGTCCGCACCGGGTGCGATCCTTGATACCCTGGAACGCGCGTCAATGGCTCTGGTGGGGGGTGGGCAGCTAGCGCTGCGAAGCGAGGAGCGCGGCCTCGACCCGGCTGCGAACCTGCAATTTCTGAAGGATGTTCGTGACGTAGTGCTTTATCGTTTTCTCGGACAGGAATACACGCTGGCCAATTTCCCTGTTCGTCATGCCAACGCCGATCAGCCCGAGAATTTCGCGCTCCCGTTCCGTCAGTTCCTGCAGGGGATCCGGTGCGCGGCTGCGCGTCAGCGATGCCAGCATTTCCGACGCCAGTGGCGGCGATACATAAACCTCGCCCTGGAGTGCGGAGCGCAGGACATCCAGCAATTTCTGGGCCGAGACGCCCTTCAGGACGTAGGCGCGCGCGCCGGCCTTGAAGGCGCCAAGCAACATATCCTGGTCTTCGGAAGCCGTCAGCAACACGATGGCCGTCGCCGGGCAGGCGGTCGCGATCTTCTCCGCGGTTACCAGCCCGCTCCACCCGGGCATGCTGATGTCGAGCAGCACGATATCGGGGAGCAGTTCGCGGGCGAGCGCCAGCGCCTCCTCGCCGGAACCGGCCTCGCCGACGACGGTGAACTCAGCCGATGCATTGAGCGAAAGCACCACCCCTTGCCTGAACAGCGGGTGGTCATCTACGACGAGGATTCTGACTGGCTCACGCATTTTGCATCTCCGGCACGCCCAGTGGCAGGCTCACGTGGATGACGGTCCCTTGGCTTGCCGAACTGATGACTTCGAACGAGCCGCCGAGGATCTCGGCGCGCTCACGCATCCCGACCAGGCCCTGGCCGCCGCCCTTCGAGGCAACGACCGGATCGAAACCTGAACCCGTGTCCATCACTTCGATCTTCAAGTTACCGTCAACTTCCCTGACATTGACTTGCTGCCCGCATCCGCCAGCGTGCCGAAAGCCGTTGGACAAGGCTTCCTGCAGCAAGCGGTAGAGCGCGATCCTGACAGGCAGAGAGTCTTCGGTACGCACCTCTTCGATGCGCTGCGTCACGCGCGCGCCCGATTTTCGCTGGTAGTCGCGCACCGCGCGTCGCGCGACCTCGGCGATGGGGAGCTGATCGATATCCGGCAAGCGGAGGCCACCGGAAATGGTGCGCAGATCGGTCAGTGCCGATTTGAGCGACGAGCGTATGGAATCCACGCCGCCAGCCTGCACCTGGCCGTGCCCTCCTGGACAACGCCGGCATTGATCGGCAAGGGCTTCGAACTGCATCAACGCAAGCCCCATGTCCTGCGCGGGTCCATCATGCAGGTCGGCGGAGATCTGCCGCAGGAACTGCTCATTGACCGCGGTGCTGCGGACGGCCGCGCGCCAGACCTTCTCGTGGAGGCTCTCGTTCTGTCCGATCAACTCCGACAGTTGTGCCACTTTGTCCTTCAGCTCCTGCCGCTGCCGGCCGATGGTTCGGCTGCCCCGATGCACCAGGCCGAACAAAAGGAGATACATGGTCAGCACAGTGAATGCCACGACACACCAGCTATTACGTCGCGCCGCCCATGCTTCACGTTCCATTTCATCGGTGGTTTGGTAAAACTCCGCCACCGCGATGACCTTCCCGGTGCCGTCACCGTGGATCGGTACATAGGTTTCGATCAGTTGACGCCAGTTGCCGGCCTCGAACAGGTTCTCCTCGCTCGACAACCTACTGATCTTGGAGTGAACGCTGCCGGCCAACGCAGTCTCGAGGCCTTCCTCGACGGGAAACTTACGCCCGATCATCTGCGGGTTCCTGCTATACAGTACCCGGCCATCGGGGCGCCAGACCTTGAAAGCCACGATCTTTTCGCCGAGCGGCGTATTGCGCAGCAGCTTGCCCAGCGCTTCCCGATCCGATTCGCTAAGGTCACTGGCGTGAAGCAGCGTCTGGGCGTGTGGCGCGACAAAGCTCTCCACGTACAGGCCCGTGACCCCGCCAAGACGGTTCACCACGCCATTCTCCACTTCCTGGCTGACCAGCGTGCCGATCACAATCATTCCGAACAGCAGAACGGGCAGGCTGGTAATCAGAAACTGACGCGACAGGCTCAGATCAGCTAGCGTTTTCAAGATTGGAACTCCCTTCATGATGGAACTCCCTTTCTTAAGCCTACAAACCAGGACCGGACAAGGATATGGACCAAGGTCTCATTTTTGTTGGGACCAATGGCGACGAATATTCACGCCCCACGTCCATGTTATCTGATTGGTACTCTGGTTATAGTAAACCTAACCTCTTGGATGACGTGAATTCACCAATGCATTTGGTTGATTCTCATTATTCGGAATCTATGGTAGCTACCTTCCGGCTGTCTTTCGAGGTGCGCCCTGCGCAATCATGCAAAGAATCCTGCACGCCAGCGTTTGCTGTTGCCGCTTGTAAAGCCTGTCCCGGATCTTCTTAGCCATTGCCTGCAATGTCTTGCAATGTCTTGCAATGTTTTAGAACTTTCCGATGGTTTGATCCCGCTTTCATGCGATATCGGAATACCTTGGCCAAGGGTTGTTTCCGGCTCGCATTCACCCCGTGCAGTCCGACTCCCCCCGGTCGCGCGGGCTTTTTTCAAAGGTGCAAATGCGCGAAGTATGGGTATTGGCTCAGTACCATGCTGCCGCGGCGATTGCAGTGCTCCGGCGAGGGGTGCGGCGCTACGTACGCACCGCCGGATGGATCGAGGCGGCGGCGCCGGCCTCAATCTCGGTCAATGCCGCAGCGACAAGGCTTCGGATGGCGCGCTCATGCACGATGAGCAGTCGATGCTGATACAACCACTGGTGCGCATATGACAGCAGTCGGTCCCGATCGGCGCAATGGAGCACTTCGTCGCACGGCGCCCGCACAAGGCCACGCAGGCCAGCAATCGCTTACGTGCTCATATCGCGGTGGGGCATTGAGCCTTGCGGTGCCCCTAACGCTGCCCCCTACGTCGACTGGTCCGGCAGCCGCGGCAAGAAGCGGTTGTGCTCGATTTCTCCGCCCCGGGCAACCAGGATGGTCGCCTCGGGAATCTCCTCCCACACCCCCTGCACGTCGATCAGCGGCTCGGACAGCACCAGGAAGGCGTCGTCGCCGGCGGCGATGATGCGCGGCTCGTCCGGGTAGAGCGCGCGCAACTGCCTGAACGAGGTGCTGTGGAACAGCGAGCGCGAGTCCGCCTCGCTCGAATAACGCGCCGCCACGATCTGCTGGCCATCGGTCACGCAGACGGTCATGTTGAGCGGAAACTGCACGTTGTGGCGGTAGCCGACGTCCTCGATCAGCCCGGCCATCTGCTCCAGCGCGCCGCGCGGATCGCGCTCCAGGCCGAAAGTCAGGGCCAGGAAGAACATCACCTCGGAATCGGTCGAACCCTCGATCCAGCGGAACAGGTGCGGCGCCACGGCCATCATCAGGTCGCGCCGCACGAGGGGGTACTCGCGGATCAGGCCGTTATGGACGAACAGCCAGCGGCCGAAGCGGAACGGATGGCAGTTGGTCTCCTGCGTCGCTGTGCCAGTGGCCGCGCGCACGTGGGCGACGAACAGCGGCGCCCGCACCGCCCGTGCCGTCTCGCGCAGGTTGGTGTCGCTCCAGGCCGGGTGCAGGCAGCGGTAGCGGAACGGCACCTCCGAGTGACGTCCGTACCAGCCGACGCCGAACCCGTCGCCATTGGTGGTGGTATGACCCAGCCGCGAATTCAAGCTCTGGTCGATCAGCGAGTGTTCCTGCTGGAACAGCACCGTTTCCAGCGGAACGGATTTGCCCGAGTAGGCTAGCCAGCGGCACATGATGCTTCTCCTCGACAATTGCGGTCCGGTGCCTTCCGGCCCACCTTTTAGTTGTAGGACGGCGACGCGCGAACGGCAACGCGCCTGGAGGGCGGTGATGCGTCGCGTGAGGAAAGTGTGGGGAAAAGCATCTAGTCAATGCTCGCTCAACGTTCCGACAGGCTAAACAGTGCCTTGAGGTCCTCCCCGCTGAGATTGCCGATCCACTGTTCGCCAGTACCAACCACCAAGTCGGCCAGTTCCCGCTTCGCACGAAGCATGTCGTTGATACGTTCTTCAAACGTCGCGCGCGTGATGAAGCGGTGGACCTGAACGTTGCGCTGCTGGCCAATGCGATAGGCCCGATCCGTGGCCTGGGCTTCGACGGCAGGATTCCACCACAGGTCGTAGTGGATGACATTGGAGGCCGCCGTCAGGTTCAGCCCGGTCCCGCCGGCCTTGAGCGACAGGATGAACACCCGTTCAGTTCGGTCGCTCTGGAATCGCTCGACCATCGCATCCCGCCTGGCCCGCGGGACACCGCCATGGAGAAATAGCGGATCTCGGCCGTATTGCTGTTGTAACCAACGGCATAGCAAGTCGCCCATCTCGCGGAACTGGGTAAATACCAGCACTTTTTCATGACTCGCGTGGATATCGTCAATGAGTTCAAGAAATCGATCAGCCTTGCCAGACGCCGCTGCATCGACCTGCCCCTGTTTTAGATATAGCGCGGGATGATTGCAGATCTGCTTCAATGCCAGCATCATCTGCAGCACCAAGCCTTGGCGCTTGAACGTGTCGGATTCCCCCGTGATGGTTCGCAACCCTTCCTGTACCACCGATTGATACAGAGCCGTCTGCACCTTGGTCAGCGTGCAGAATTGATCCTGCTCGATCTTGTCTGGCAAGTCGCTGATGATGGCCTTGTCAGATTTCAGGCGTCGCAACAGGAAGGGAGCCGTCACCCGCTTGAAGCGCTGCACGACATGCTGATCGCGCTGGATTTGAATAGGCGTCGCATAGTCCCGCACGAATTGACTCAGGCTTCCCAGATAACCCCGGTTAGCGAAATCCAGGATGCTCCAGTACTCGGACAGGCGGTTCTCCACCGGCGTGCCGCTCATGGCAATCAGGCTGGCGGCGGGGACCGCTTTCACGGCCTTGGTCTGGGCGGCCGCTGGGTTCTTGATATTCTGAGCCTCATCCACCACCACTACGCGCCACGCTAAGGCACGCAAGGCAGTCGCGGCCGTTCGGGCGATGCCGTAGGTCGTCAGCAGGACGTCGGGCCGGACTGCGCCGAGTTCACGCTTGCTGCCATGGAAGATGCCGACGCTCAGGCTGGGCGCGAAACGGCCAATTTCTTTCTGCCAATTGGTCAACAAACTGGTCGGCATGATGACCAGGGCCTTGGCGTCGTCGAGTGCGCCATCCTCCTTGAGCTTTTGCAGGGTCGCAATGACTTGTAGTGTCTTGCCCAGACCCATGTCGTCCGCAATCACGCTGCCAAGGCCAACTCGCGCATTCCGATAAAGCCAGGCATAGCCCCGCTGCTGGTATGGGCGCAAGGTGGCGTCGATACCACGCGGCAAAGGCACCGTGCCCGCTTGCAGCAAGTCTTGGATGATTTTCCTGGCCTTGCCATCCAGGCCAACAGTCGTCCCGGTGAACTCCCCCGCCAGCGCGATATGCAGCAACTCAGCGCCGGCAGGCGTCGATGGATTGGCCATCTGCGCGCGCAGGCGCTCGACCTCGTTCGGATCCAGATAGACATAGGTCCCCTTGAATCGTACGACGCCCGTGGCATCCTTGACTAATCGTTCGAATTCGGCGAGTGTCAGCAGATGGTCACCGACGGCCACGTTCCAGTCAAACGCAAATATATCGTCGGCGTTAAAGAAGCCACTGCTGTCAGCGGTCTTGCCCTTGATCTGCATGGACAAGCGGGGGCGCAGCAACCGCTCGAGCGCTTTCGGCAACAGCGCGCGAATACCCAGTAAACGGACCACTGGCAACGTGTCGAACAGCAAGCCCGGCAGCGCATCCGCGGCAATCTTGATAGGTGCCTTGGCGCTAGCACTAATATAGGCATTGATCGGCGGGAAGCACTCGGCCAAGAGCGCGATCGTTTGCAGAATGCCAAATCGTGCCTTCGACCAGGCCTGTTCGGTGAGAATCGCTGCCAGGGATACCGGCGTCTCCAGTACTGCCGAGCGATGCTCGACCATAAGTGACAATCCGAAATGCCCGGCCCTCCCCTCCTCGATGCACAACACCGGTGCATATTCCCGGTGCGCCAGATGGAATCGGGACAGCCAGGTGTGAATGCCGGCAGCGATCTCGCCCTCACCCGGACCGGAGTAGCTTGCTCGCCCTGTGCAGAAGAACAGAGCCAGCGTCTTATTACCGAGAGGTTTTTCGCCCGCGCCACCTGACCATGCATGGACGAAGTGATTCAGAAACAGGGAACACAGGCATGTTGCCTGAGCCTCGCGCGTAAGCACCGCCCGCTTCCGTCCCTTCCCCGTCTTGAGCATGCCCGATGGCAACGCAGCGCCGAGGCGCTGCATGAGGTCGAGCACGACCCCGTCGAGCGTGGCCGGAAGCCAGCGCAGCACCACTGTGCCAGCATCCCCGGCCAAGATCTGGGGGACCACCGCGCCACGTGCGAGCAACTGCAGCGCTATCAGCCGCACGTGGAAAAGAGCCGCCACGCGAGGCTGCAGGTCTGGCAAGTTGCTGGCTTCAATGTGGGCCAATGCAGTTTCCAAGGCATCAATGGTGGCGATGTCCTTGGTACCGGACACGGTCGCGCGCAATTCCGAGTCCATCGTAATCATCGGCAGGTCATCCGCGGCAAGCGTGATCCCCTCAGCGGCGCCGATATCCATGGCCTGTCGCGCCGCCCTGCCCACCCGTACCAGGACACGCTGCAACGTTTGGCGAAAATCTCCATTAGTGAAAAATGTGGGGTGTGCAGGCAGCACGTGCAGGAGCGGAGCGATCACGTCCGGAATCGCGGACAGATCGAGCTGATCAAGCGCAGCAAGATCTCCTGCATCAGCCGGCATGTCCGCTGCTGTCGGCAGCAGCTCGGCCAATGCGGGCAGGACAGCCCCGGCTCCCGGTTCAAGATGGATGTCGCGTGATTTTAAGGCTTGCGCCAGGTCGACGCCCCGCAATGCAAACACCAGGAACGGATTGCCATCGATCTCCCGGCTCAACAGGTAAATGGCTGCAGCCAGGTGTTTGCAAGGCACGGCCCAATCCGGGCAGGAACATTGCATATCCAGGTCCTTCCAATGCCCGGGAAAGACGGAAATACCAAGTTTACGAGCCCGATCCAGAACTGTCGGATCCAGTTCCCGATTGAGCATCTTGGCGATCAAGGCAGGATCGGTCGCGATGTCATCCAGAAGCCGTGTCGAATCCTTCCTTGAGAGTGGCGGCACGGCGATCGTCACCTGGTAGGGGCGTGGCCGGGAGCCTTGCACCAGGGCGTGAATGGTTCCATCCCTGACGACAAGATCCTTGACTGCCCCTTTGTTCGCGTAGGTTCGTCCGCGCGGCAGGCGGTTGTCGTAGTCGATGTGGGTCAGGGCATTGAGCCACTGCTCACCCCACCACGTTTTACCGAAAGCTTGTCGTGTCACTGTGTCAAAGTCGCATCATCATTGGGGGCATTTTCTCAGGGAAATGCAGCTCGTGTTGGAAACAGTGCACGCCAGCCCCATCCTCACTCCGAACGCCGGTGCTTATCCATGAGACCGCGCCGACGCGGGGGCCAAGTGGCGACGCAATGAACGTATTCAGGGGCGATGGAGGGATGCCATCGTTCGATGCGAGATCGGCGCTGGTCGGCACATAGGTGTAGTGGCCCGATAACATAAATCGCAGGAACCGATTAGATCGGCGCTGATGGGACCATCATTACGTGAGAACGCGCCCATATCACTTGAGAACGGCCCGATTATCTCGCCGAGGGTCCACATTAGGCGAGAACGCCACAGCGGCGCGCTTCGGAGGGGACTGACTGGACGAAGTGGTCGAAAAGGGACTTCCCTTGGACTCGATAAAGAAGAAAATTGCCCGCTCCGCTTTTCGGAATAATACGGACGTGGGTCCGTTTGCAGGTCTGGACGAACCCAGCAAGACGTGGGCGTGAGGAGCGGACGGTGAGGCCGGTTGCGTACGTCCCCATCCGCCCGCTGAACTCACGCGCTGCCAGTCGCAAGGCAATGTTACTTCAGGTGAATGAGGACTGATCCCTCCGATATCTCCGGCGCGCCCACGCCCGTGCTTCCGGCGTTTTTCGCGATCCAGTCCTTCGCCTTCTGCACGCTTTCGTCAGTGCCTGCCTTGTCCTGGCAAACAGTCACCGAGAATCCGCCATCGC
Organism: Cupriavidus sp. CuC1; assembly: GCF_044627735.1. Taxonomy (NCBI): domain Bacteria; kingdom Pseudomonadati; phylum Pseudomonadota; class Betaproteobacteria; order Burkholderiales; family Burkholderiaceae; genus Cupriavidus; species Cupriavidus sp. CuC1. Next base: position 37,039 of record NZ_JBIUHC010000023.1, read on the forward strand.
CGCTGCGTGCGAGGGTGTAGCCGACAAAGCCTTTGACCGAACGCATCAGTTCTTCGACCTCAGCCGTGCGCGTCTCCAGCAGATCGAACAACTCCTTTGCACCCTTTCCGGAAAATCTCCTTATCACAGTTTGCATGATTGCATCCTCCTGTTTGACCAGCGAGACCAGCATGCCGCACGAACAATGCACGCAGCGTGTAACTGCTCTTTCCGACAGCGTGTAGAGCGTGGGAGCAATTGAGAGGGCCGCGCACCTGACTCGCGCGACCCATACCAAGTGTAGTGACTGTACCGTCGTAGTAAACCAGAGGGGCAAAATCCTGGCACCTTCACCCAACCTCCACAATTGGCCGGTCTGAGACGGACGCGCCACTTAACGCGGCGTCCGTCCGATGACAAGTTTCTCCTGCGTTTTTCTGATCCTCTCCATTTCACCCTAAAGAATGCGAGGCGCCGGCCGATATTCGGAGGGATAGCGCTTGCCTTCTCCATCGCCGACGTCTGCCCCGAAAGTGTCAAAGCGATGAATCGTGGGATCTCTCTACGGACCAGTGGAGTCTCCCCAGTCGTCCGAGCCGTTCAGGAACCACCTGGCCTTAACGCTGATCTGTGTGGCGCACTAGTAACTTACGGCTGCGACCTGGATGCGCTAACGAATAGATTTCGGGGAGGCGGATCCTACGCTGGGCTTGTAGGAGGGCATTTATATGGGCTTGCAAATGAGGCAGAAGGCTTAGTTGCGGGCCGGACGTCAGAACGGACAGAGTCCCTCTGCTCCACATCGGGTGCGGCCAGGTGCGTGGGCAGGGCCGCCTTCGCCCATTCGGAAACAGTTTCTATGGCGATCATGCGTGTTTTTCTCGGCTATTTTGTCTGGGGGCTGATCTTGGCAGTGCCGTTGGCGTGGCTCGTGTGGCGCATCGGCCTGCTGCGCTGGCCTGGCCGCATCGCGCGGCTGCCTGAACAGCTCGAGGGCATCGTGATTCATGGCAAGCGTTGGCGCGGCCAGGGAGAGACGCGCCGGTGAAGATCCTCGCCATCGTCTCGACGGTTGGCGGCGCGGGCCGGACCACGCTAACCGCCGAGCTCGCGTCACTGCTGGTCGCGCGTGGCAATCCGGTACTTGCCATCGAGTGCGACCCGCGCAACGTGCTCGGTATGTACTTCGGCATGGAAACGCCCCCAAAGGCGGGCCTGTCATCGCGCATCCTGGCGACGGCGTCCGAGGCCTGGGCCGACGCTGGCTTTGTCAGCGACGACGGGGTCCTGTTCGTCCCGTGGGGCAGGGGAGGCGTCGACGGCGAAGCACTGGCACGCATGGATCGCGACCCCAACTGGCTTCGCAAGAGGCTGGCCCTTGTCGCTCTGCCAGCTCACGGTGTCGCGCTCGTCGACACGGCGACCTGGCCCTCGGTGCAGGCCAGCCAGGCCATCGCGGCGGCGGATCTCGTGCTTGTGCTCACGCCGCCCGCGCCCGCGGTGTGCGCCACACTGGAGGGCTTTCGCCAAGCAATGGTGGCCAGCGGTACGCCCTGCGCCTATGTGGCCAACCTGGTAAATCCGGCACGCCAGTTGCATGCGGACATCATGGCGCTGCTGCGCACCACATTGGGGCCGGCCATGCTCCCGTATCCCGTGCACCAGGACGAGGGTGTGCCGGAGGCGTTTACGCGCAACGAAGCCTTCCATTTGACTTCGCCGCATTCGCAGGCTGCGCATGACCTGCACGGCCTGGCGTCATGGGTCTCAGGATGGATCAACGGCGGCGCACAGGGAGCGCCGGCGTGATCGCGCAGATGCTCCGGCGATGGGGTGTCGCCATAGGGCGCGTTCTGGCGCGCGAACTGGGCATTGCCGGGCTGGGCGAGCCAGGAGGCAACCAGCAATGGCTGCTTCGCTTGTTCTTCCAGCCACCGCGACCAGGCCGCCCGGACCTGCCTGCATTGTGGATCCATGCACTGAGCCGACGCGTGGCGGAACGTCTGGGGCTCGGCAGGAATTCGCTTCCGCGCGCATGGCTGCTGCGCTTGGTCTTGCGTGCGCCGAAGCCTCGGCGCCGCATTGCCGCAACAACGCAGCGGCGCAATCCGCTGCGGCCAGAGGTCAAGTCTTCTCCGGTGCGGCGCACGAAAATCCGCTGGCTGGCATCGGGCTACCAGTGGGTGGCGCAAAGGCGTGATTGCATCGCGGCGCGCCTGCCGCGCATTGGCTGGATCGTCGGTGGCCAACATCTCGAACGGCTTGCCGTGGCGCTAGCCAAGATCCCTTTCGCTCTGCCGGCGCTGCTGCTGCTCGCCGCCATCGCCAACATCGTCATTTGCACCACGCCGCTGCCGCTGACCGGGCAGGTCATTTTGTTCCTTCTGGTATGGGCAGGCGTGATGCTGTTGCGCCGCATCCCCGGCAGGCTGCCAACGCTAGTCATGATCTCGCTGGCGCTACTGATGGCGGGGCGGTACATCTGGTGGCGCTCGACCCAGACCCTTGACCTTCACACCGCGACCGAAGCGGTGATCGGCTACCTGCTCTTTGCCGCGGAAGCTTACACCTGGCTGGTGATGTTCCTCGGCTATATCCAGACGGCATGGCCGCTGAACCGCAAGCCGCGCGCGCTGCCGGCCGACCCCGCACTGTGGCCGACAGTCGATATCTACATCCCCAGCTATAACGAGCCGCTCTCCGTGGTGCGCCCGACCGTGTTCGCCGCGCGCAGCATCGACTGGCCCGCTCACAAGCTCAATGTGTACATCCTCGACGACGGTCGGCGCGACGAGTTTCAGGCCTTCGCCAGGGAAGCCGGCGTCGGCTACATCACGCGAGACAACAACCGCCACGCAAAGGCTGGCAACATCAACCAGGCGATACCGAAAACGCAGGGCGAATATATCGCCATCTTCGACTGCGATCACATCCCGACACGCTCATTCCTGCAAATGACGATGGGCGAGTTCGTCGCAGACCCCAAATGCGCGATGGTGCAGACGCCGCACCATTTCTTTTCTCCAGACCCGTTCGAACGCAACTTCGACACCTTCCGTCGTGTCCCCAATGAAGGCAGCCTGTTCTATGGCCTCATTCAAGATGGCAATGACCTCTGGAACTCGACCTTCTTCTGCGGTTCCTGCGCCGTCATCAAGCGCGCGCCATTACTGGAAGTCGGTGGCATCGCGGTAGAAACCGTTACCGAGGACGCGCACACTGCCCTCAAGCTGCACCGGCTCGGCTACAACACGGCATATCTGCGCACGGTGCAGGCTGCTGGTCTCGCAACCGAAAGCTTGTCCGGCCACATCGGCCAGCGCATCCGCTGGGCGCGTGGCATGGCGCAGATCTTCCGGATCGACAACCCATTGCTCGGCAAGGGGCTGAGCGTGTTCCAGAGGATCTGCTACAGCAACGCCATGCTGCATTTCTTCTATGGTATTCCACGGCTGATCTTCCTGACCATGCCGATCGCGTACCTCTATTTCGAGTTGCATGTGATCAATACGTCCGCCGTGCAGATTGCGGCCTACGTGCTGCCGTATATCTGCATCGCAAATATCTCCAACTCGCGGATACAAGGGAGGTTCCGGCATTCGTTCTGGGCCGAGGTTTATGAATCGGTACTGGCCTGGTACATCGTGCTGCCGACCACAGTGGCCTTCATCAACCCCAAGCTGGGCAAGTTCAACGTGACCGCCAAGGGCGGGCAGATCGAGGAGGAGTTTCTCGACTGGACAATTTCGAAGCCGTATCTTGTTCTGCTGGGAATCAACGTGCTGGGCCTTGCCCTCGGGCTTGGCCGCTTGCTGCTCTGGCGCACGGAGGAACCCGCGACGGTGGTGATGAATATGGCATGGGCGCTGGTGAACCTGATCATGCTGGGGGCCGCCGTCGGCGTGGCGAAGGAGGCAAGGCAGGTGCGCGTGTCGCACCGCATCCCGATGCGCGTGCCGGCCACGCTGCTGCTCCCGGATGGCAAGACGCTCGCTTGCCATACCGAGAACTACTCGATGGGCGGGCTCGGACTGGTGCTGCCGGTCGAAGCTCGCCTCGAGGGCGGTATGCGCGTCGGCGTCTGCCTGTCGCGCGGCAGCCAGCAATACCACTTCCCCGCTACCGTGACCCGCTACCACAACTACCGCCTGGGCGTGAAGCTCGACGAACTGACGACCGACATGGAGATCCAGCTTATCCAATGCACATTCGGGCGGGCCGACGCCTGGCTCGAGTGGCACGAGGGGCAGCAGACCGACGTGCCGCTGCGTGGCCTGAAGGACGTGGTCGGGATGGGCTATCAGGGTCTCCTGCGGCTCTACGACGCTTTCATGGATGCGGTTGACGCATTCTTTGCGCGGCCGCGGCCGCGCCAGCCCTGATCTCGCTCGACACGATGGGACTCTGGAACCTCTACTTCGCAGCCAAGCTCTACCTGTACGCGACCGGACAGGTCGCACCGAAATGGCTGTTCAATATTCTGTTCGCATCCGTGCTGCTGTTCCCGCTGCGTCGCCGCTGGCTGCGCCTGTTGCGGCAGTGCCTGGCCTTGCCTGCGGGTGCCGCCTTGCTGTACTGGGAATCAAACCTGCCGCCCTTCGCTCGCGTAGCCTCCCAGTTTTCAAATCTGCAGAGCTTCACGCCTGCCTACATGCTGGAGTTGTCCCAGCGAGTCATCAGCCATCAGATGATCGTCACGGCAATGGCGGCGCTAATCGCATACGCCATTGTCAACCGCTGGGTGCGCGTCTCGACGTTTGTTCTGCTTGCGCTGCTGGTGGTGCCGATGTGGCAGCAGGTCGGCGGCATCGCTGCTGGCACGGCCGCTACGCGGATAGCGGGCGGTACGGCGGGCACCCCCGGCCCCGCCGGCGTGGACAGTGCGGCAGTTGCCGGCGACAAGGATGCCCAGTTGGCAGGATTCCGCGAGCAGGAATCGAAGCGGCAGGTGAGCTTCGGCAAGCTCGCGGCAGCCCCCGACGCCCAGTTCGACATCATCGTGCTGCATATCTGCTCGCTCGCCTGGGACGATCTCGATGTCGCGAAGGCGCGCAATCATCCGCTGCTGTCGCGCTTCGACTTTCTGTTCAAGGACTTCAGTTCCGCGGCAAGCTATAGCGGGCCGGCAGCCATCCGGCTGCTGCGCGCTTCGTGCGGCCAGCAATCGCACCAGGCGCTCTACAGTCAGGCGCCGGCACAGTGCCACCTCTTCGAGGATCTGGCCCTGGCCGGCTTTGATGTAAAGATGTTGATGAATCACGACGGACACTTCGACAACTTCCTCGACGTCGTACAGAAGGAAATCGGCGTGCCGGATGTGAAGCCCGAGCCGACCGCGGGGCTGCCGGTGGCAATGCGTGCCTTCGATAACTCGCCTATCCTCGACGACTATGCCGTGCTGGAGAACTGGTACAAGGGCCGTCTCGTGCAAAAAGGCGGCCCGATGGCCCTGTACTACAACACCGTGTCCCTGCACGACGGCAATCGCCTGCCTGGCCAGAAACTGACCAGCCTCGAGTCCTATCCGCTTCGGATCAACAAGTTGCTGGGCGATGTGGACAAGCTGATCGAGCTGATTGGCCGCTCGGGGCGAAAGGCGGTAGTCGTCTTCGTGCCCGAGCACGGGGCAGCGCTGCGCGGTGACGAAAACCAGATCGCCGGCATGCGCGAGATCCCGTCGCCGCGCATTGTGCATGTCCCGGTGGGCGTCAAACTGGTAGGCCTGCCGGCGCCCGCGGCGGGCCAGCCGGTGACAATCGAGGCGCCGAGCAGTTTCCTTGCATTGGTGCAGTTGCTTTCGAATATCGTGGCCGACAGTCCGTTCCGGCCCGGTGCGCCCGCGCTGCCTCAGTATGCGAACGACCTGCCCCAGACGCAGATGATTGGCGAAGGGGACGACACTGTCATGCTCAGGCGCCGCAATGACTATGTTGTCCGCGGGGCGGACGGCATATGGCTGGAAGGTAAGCTATGAAGTCTGCGCAATCGCACCCGGCATGCGCCGTCAGCAGCGATATCGAGGCACTGGGCCAGAAGGTAGAGGGCTTCGCACCGGGACGGTACTACGACCAGCAGGCTGAGCAGGTCTTCCATGCCGCCGCTCGGCGCTGGCCGCGGCTGGCCCGCATGCTGGAGCGCAGCGACGCCGAGGTACCTCCCGCGCTGCCCGCACCGCTGCGTCCCTCGGGAGACGTCGTTACGCAAACACAGAATGACCCGGTTTATCTGGTTGAGCAGAATGGCTGAGGCGATTTCGTCTGCAAGGACTTCGAGCTAATGAACTCCATGACATCGTTTACGTATGACGCAGTGCTCGCAGACGAGCCTGCCGACTGGTCATCATCGGTCCGCAGCCCACATCTCTTGCGCGATATGTCGGAGCGGGACGCCCTGGCGTTGCTTGAGGTGTCAGGGGCGCTCGCCCTGCTGGTCGATGCCCAGGGAAGTATCCTGAAAGCGACAGAGACATCGGCACAATTGCTGGACTACCCGCGCGAGTACCTGCTCAGGTCCTCGATACTGGACATAGTTTCGTCCGAACACCGGGAACGACTTGCCGAACTGCTCCAGGGCTGCGAGCGAGACGGTTGCCACAAGTGGTACAGGGTGCGCTTCGCAGGTGGCATCAGTGGAAGCCGATGGCTGGATATCCGTCTGAGTCTCCACGCAAGCGAAGACGGAAGTTCGTGCCTGCTGATGTATGGCAGCGACGTGACGCGGTGGGTCGACAATGAACAGCGGCTCGTTGATGAGTCCTTTCGCGACCCCCTGACCGGTGTCGGCAACAGGGCTCTGATGCGCAAGCGCATCGCCGAGTATTTTGCCGATGACGGCAAGGGAAAGGCGCCGTTTGCTATCGCCCTGATGGACCTCGATGGATTCAAGAAGGTCAATGATTCCCTAGGCCACGAGTTCGGAGATGCGTTGCTCAAGCAGGTGAGCATGCGATTGAAAGACGTCGTGCGCCCGCAGGATACGGTGGCTCGGCTTGGCGGCGACGAGTTTGTACTGCTCCTGAATGGGATGACATCTGAGGCTGCCGCCATTGGTATGCTTGAAAGAATCACACACGCCTGCAGACAGCCCTTTCAGCTGTCCGGTTGCCAGGTTCGTGTCACCACGAGCATCGGGCTTACCTTCTGGGATGATTCGCATCGGTCCACCTCTCAGCTCCTCAGGTGCGCCGACCTTGCCATGTACGACGCCAAGGCGCAGGGCAAAAATCGCTACTGCGTCTATTCGTCGGAGCTGGAGCATCGCCTGGACGAACAGTTCCGCATTGAGCAGGGCATGTTCGAGGCGGTGCAGAACGGAGAATTCCTGCTGTGCTACCAGCCAATCGTGTGGCCCGGTTCGGGCAAGGTCTGCGCTGTCGAGGCACTGATGCGATGGGAACGCGAGAGCGAGATCGTTTCGCCGGATGTGTTTATCCCGATTGCCGAGAACAACGGCCTCATCAATCACCTGGGAGCGTGGGCGCTGCGCTGCGCCTGCGTGCAGCTTGCGGGCTGGGATGCATTGGGCATCCATGTCGACTACATGTCGGTGAATGTCTCGCCCGTCCAGTTCCGGCACCCCGGCTTCGCCGACAGCGTCAGACGGGCGATCGCGGAATCCGGCATCGGCGCCAATCGATTGTTTCTGGAGATTACGGAAGGGGCGTTGATGACCGACCCCAAGGCCGCCGAAGACCTGCTGATCGAGCTTCGTGCATTGGGCGTGCGCTTCGCCGTCGACGACTTCGGCACCGGCTATTCCAGCCTGTCCTACCTTCGCCGCTTCCCGCTCTCGGTGCTAAAGATCGACAGGAGCTTTGTCGCCGACATGATGAACTCGCCGCACGCCAGAACCATCGTGTCCGCGGTGCTGTCACTAGCGCGTGAACTGGGCCTGGTGGCGATCGCGGAGGGCGTCGAATCGGATGCGCAGAGCCATCTGCTGGCCGAGCAGGGTTGCGATCTGGTCCAGGGCTGGCGCTACGCCAAGGCGATGAGCCCAACCCAGTTTGAGAATGCTATCCAGACCGGCCAGCTGCAACTCGACAGTGCGCAAGTACTCCTGGACTAGACGCCGTGACGCAAAAGAAACAGTTATTCGAAGAACTCTGGACCAGAATGGCCAGGCAGGGAGACTTCCCCACGCTGCAATTCTGCTTCGACAACGTCTTCAAGACGCTGAACAGCGACATCAGCGTCGGCGAGATGGCCGCTGGCGTGCTCTCGGACTTCAGCCTGTCGCAGAAGGTCATCCGCCTGGCCAATTCGGCCATGTACCACTCGTTCGGCGGCGAGGTGACGACGGTATCTCGCGCCATCCTGATCCTGGGCGTCGATGCGATCAGCCACTTGACGCTCGGCGTCCAGTTACTGGACTACTTCAGTGGCGCAGCACCCAAGCGCCCGCAAGCCGCGCGGGCACTGCAGCAAGCGCTTGTCGCCGGCGAGTTCACGCGTGCACTAAGCAGCGCGCAAGGCATCAACCAGGCGGAGGAAGCGGTGGTCTGCACCTTGATGCACGACATAAGCCGGTTGCTGCTGGTGTTCTACCTGCCTGACGAATGGGCACGGATCGAAGCTCTGTGCGCCGAGGACGCCATCGCGCAAAGCGAGGCCTGCGAGCGTATCCTCGGCGTGACCCTGGAGGAAATCGCCGAAGCGGCCGCGGTGAAATGGCGGCTGCCTGCCCTGATCGCGAGGTCGATGACGCGCAAGCACCTCGACACGGAAATGGTGTTGGACTCCCATGGAGACTGGCTGGGCGCGATCGCCGAGATTTCCTCCCGGGCCGCGGCGCTGCTTTCCAGGGGGGAGCCCGAGGAGGTCATCCATGACTTGCTGCAAAGCCATGCGCAGGCCTTGGGGCTGCAATCATCCGTCGTCGATGCCGCGGTATGGCAAGCCCGGGAACTCAATGCTTCCATCGCCGGATCCGAGTCGCATGATGTTGCCGAAGCGCCCCTACCCCATCATTCCGGCAAACCGCACAACGTCCTCAAGCGACTTCAGGAAAGTCTCCTTGAAATCAAACGCACGGGCGGCAATCTTCCGGTTTCCGAACTGGCCCCGCTGGTGCTCGAGTCAGCGATGAGGGCACTGAATTTCTCGCGTTGTTTTCTCATGCTCCTGAACCCGGCGGCCAAGCGTTTCGGAGCACGTGTCGCCTTTGGCGAGGGCATGCGGGAAAAGCTGGAAGCCTTGTCGTTCGAGGAAGGGTTCGTTCCGGACATCTTTCATTTCGCCGCCATCGCGCACAAGCCGCTGCTGTTTGCGGACACCTTCGACAAGGAAGTGGCGCACCGGGTGCCGCGCTGGTATCGCGAGCAACTGCCAGACGCGAAGTCCATCCTGCTCGCGCCCGTGGACGTGCACAATCGCTGCGTCGCCATCATCTGCGGCGACTGGGGGTCAACCACCTGCGCGGGCGGCATGTCGGAGAGTGAGTTGGAAGCCCTTGACCTTCTGGCCCGGGAGATCTCTTCAGCCTTCCTCAGGTCCTCCGAGCGCCGGTGAGCGGTAGTTCAGCGAGGCCCTGTGCGGCAAATAAAGACCAGCATTTGCCATATGCGGCCTGATTGCTTGACGCATCGTCATAGGCCCCGGGGCTTCAGCGGTACCGCGCGTGGCCGTGGCAACTGGCGCGGCGACGCGCATCGGCCTGGTGACGGGAGGAGCGCGTCGCTACGTGGGAGCGCGTTCATGGCTTCTACCTCGCCGGACAGGGCCAGCGTCGTCGCGGCTGCCGCAGGGGCGTCCAGATGAAGCGCCAGCCAGCCGCGATAATCCGGCAGGGTGCGACCGGCCGCATCGGTTTCCAACGTCTCGAGCAAAGCGGTGATGGAGTCCTGGTCGCCGCAGCGCAGTTCTCCCGCGAACAGATCGACCAACGGGCGCTGGAAGACCCGCTTGCATACCCCGTCCATATCATTCATCCGGCAGGCAAAGAAGAACGCGTACACGCTGTCCGAACCCACAGTGCAGATATCGCCAACACGGCTCATGCGGCAGGCGCGCAGCGCATCCACATGCGCCACCTCAGGCAGCAATGGCAAGCGTAGCAGCACGTGCGGCAAACGAATGGTGCGACTGCGCGCAAGCGCAGTACGCACAAGCTCGACGAACTCTCCCGCCGGCACATAGCCGGTCGCGGCGCCGGAGACTACGGCGGACAGCGCGGTCTGGCAGTCGGCAGGGACCGGACGCGAGAATAGCTGACCCTGGATGCCTTCGAGGATTGCCTCGCCACGTGCGAACGTCGTGCGGCGCCCAATGACCAGGTTGGCGCCGAGGTTCAGGACCAGCAGTTCATAGTGCTGCCGCATGGCTTCCCCGTCTTCTCGCACCACAATCTTCAAGGCCTCGCCGCAGCGGCGGCGCAACTGATGGACCTGTCGTGCCAGCCCTTCGAGTTGTTGGTGGCCGCCGTAATGGAATATCACCGTCGCGGCGACGGCATTCTGCGCGGTGGCGGCCACGGCTTCATTACTGTCGACCACCTCCCAGTGCTCGGGTATCCAGCGTTCGCGTATCACCGCATCGCGGGCAACGATCACACGCTGCTCGTCGGGTGCCAGCAGACCGGCCTCCTCCGTGGCGCCGGTGACCGCATCGCTTGCCACCATCAGGCGATGGTCGCGCGGCGAAAAGCGCAGCGCAAGCGTCTCGCTTGCCACGACGGCGTCGTGATCGCGCCAGAACGCGACTTCCCACGCGCGCTGAGCGTGGCGCAGAGTGAGCCGCACGACGCCAGCCAAGCGGCCGTGGAAGGCATGCAGATCGGTAGCAGCGCGATTGTCCTCTGTCGCCGGCGGCGCCAATATCAGCAGCACGCCGTGGTGTCGCCGCGCGCACCAGGCGGAAAGACGAGCGCCTTCCTGCTGCAGCGCATTGCCATCGTGCCACGAGAAGAAGGCTTCCGCGCCGTCTACGAGGAACTGGCTGCCGTGCGCGGCGCATCGATCGGACAGCGACTGGAGCGCTTCGAGCAGGACGTCGATGCCCGGCCGCCCAGGCAGGGTGCGCAGCGAGCAGAGATTGGCCTTGCGGTGCAGCGATCCCGGGGCGTCAATGTCCAGGCCATGCTGGCGCAGCCCCGCCGCGATGTCCGGTGCATCGCGCGTGGACAGGACGGTCGCGGGGCCGCGCAGCGCGGGGACCGCGGTCTGCCAGAGCAGCGCATCGCGTGCCGGTGATGGCTCAGCGTAAATCGCGTGCACGCAACCCGGAGCGAGCGCCGCCAGCGCCGGCGGCAGACCGTCGATGGCTAGTGTCACGCGATGCCGCGGGCGCGCGAAGCGGGGGCGGCGTGTTTCCGGTGCGCGGATGCCTTCGGTATCGTTCATTGCAGCCCTCAGTAGGCGGAGTAAGGCCGCACAGGGGCGGGCGGAAAAGCCCGGCCTTCCTGTCTGCTGAAGTAATAGCGCAGATACGCCATCGCGCGGTTCGGCGCATAGTTGCGCGAACGGTCGATCTGGAAACGCAGGCCAGCCACCAGGTATGGCGAAAAATCGTACTCGACCGCGCCACCAAATGCGTAGCTGATGCCCCCGCCCGATCCGCCCGCATACACGGGAGGCGCGAGCTGATTGCTTGCCAGACGGGCTACGGCCGATGCCTGGAGGTCCGGCCGGGTCGGGTAGTACGGCATATCCTTCTCGTAGGTATTCGACCAGCCGAGCAATCCCTGCAACTGCCATGACCACGGCCCGCGCCGTCCGGCCCAATCGAGCGGGACGCCAAGCGAAAGATAGCGCTGCGGGCTGTAATAGCCGCCGTGGCCAAAACTGTAGAAGCGTAGATTTTCGGCATAGTGCCAGTAATTGGCCACCAGGCCGCTCTTCACGCGCTGGCCGCTTTGCTCGAACAGCGGCCAGTCGATGCCCGTTCGCAGCGTCAACTCGCGATTGGTCATCACGTTGTGCCCGGTCAGCAAGCCTGCGCCCAGATCTGCGAACACGCTGCCGCGACCCACGCCCTGGGCGTAGTGCAGATTGATGCCGTTGCGCAGCACACCGCCCCACGTCTGGCCGGTTGCCGGATCGGTCGCGCCGGCGTAGGAAATCAGGCTGCTGGTAACGGCGCGCCGCGACACGTCGACGGATGCCGAGGCATTGCCAAGTTCCGCGCGATAGCGCAAGCCGGCGGCGACGCTTTGCCTGACGAAGCCGAGCGGCGTGGTACCAATATCAGCGCGCCAGCTGTCGTAGGCGCGGTCCGACTCATAACCGGCTGCCAGCGCCATGCCGCGCTCATGCTGGGCAGCCGGCAAGAGGTTCGCATTGCCGCGCGCGGCAATCTGGCCGAAGGTGGTGACGTCGGCAAAGCGGTCGACCGGCAGCGTGCCGGCATCGAGCAGGACGGTATCGGCCTGGAGGAAGGCGTGGCCGCTGTAGCCGTGCGGCATGCGCAAGTACAGCGGAATCTCGATGGCGTCCAGTTTCGATATGCCGGGGTCACCGGCCTTTTGCGACGCCAGGGTGGCGGTGGCGAACTGTCCTTGCCGGCGCGCCTCGAGCGCGCGCAGGGCGTGCTCGGCCGGCGTGCCGTCCGGCCCGGGCAGAACGCTCGCGCGCTGCTCCTGGGCCTGTGATTCGCGATACAGCGCCGCCGCCTCGTCGTAGGCGCCGCGCGCCTGGGCGATGCGTCCCTGCTGGACGGTGATATCGGAACGCTCCGGATACCTGCGCCGTAGCAAGTCGGCCACGGCCGCGGCTTCATCCTCTCGCCTCAGCGCGGTGAGACGCCGGGCGACGGAGAGCCGCGTATCGATATCCTCTTCCGGGGCGTCGGCCAGCACCGCGCGCACCAGGTCGGTGGCGGCATCAAGCTTGCCTTCGCGTTCAAGCATGCGGGCTAAGGTAAGGCGTGCGCCTGCGTCTTGCGGTTGCGAGGCAAGCACCATGCTTGCGGCCTTGGCGGCAGACGCATAGTCGCCCTGCGCGTCTCGCAGGTCCGCCAGGGTCAGCAGCCAGCGGCGGTCCTCCTGCTGCCTGGCCGGCACGGCAAGCAAAGTCTGCTCGGCGCGCCCCAGCTCACCCTGCGCGATCAGGCGATCCGTTTCGCGCAGGGCAAGCCGCAGGCGTTGCCCTTCGAACGCGGCGCGGTCATCTTGCGAGAGACCGGGGCGCGTGCCCGCATCGTCCAGCCATGTAGCCAGTTCGCGGTCGCGTTGGGCCGCGGCGAGCAGCTCGCCGTAGCGCAGGCGTACCCCAATGGCGGGATCTTCGGGATGGGCGGCGAGCCAGTCCTGCACGAGCCGCAGCCCAACGTCCGGCTCGCGCAGGCCGATCCATTCGCGCCCGATCGTGGCGAGCATCTGCGGATCGGCGGCGGCCGCAAGCGTCGCCCGCTGCAATAACACGCGCGCCTGTGGCTCGTATCCGCGGGCGATCAGCTGGCGCGCATCACGCAACCGCTGCTGGGCGGCCAGGCTGCCAGCGAGCCTGAGCATGCCTTCGCTGCGTTCGCCCTGCGGTATGGGTGCGAGGACTTCGCTCGCACCGTCGATGTCCTCCAGTGAATTGCGAAAGAGCGCATTGGCGTAACGCATTTCCGGCGCCTGCGATACCAAGAGTCCGTCGTCCAGCACGGAGCGCCCAAGCGCGGGCAGGCCGAGGTCGCGGTAGATGCGGGCCAGGGTAAAGCGGCTCCAGGGCGAATCCGGCTTCAGGCGGATAGCTTCTTCGAGCCGGGCCATCGCCGGGCTGTTCTTGCGTTGCGCAAGCAACTGGTCCGCTTGCGTCGCCAGCACGTCGGCGCGCAGCGCGTTCAACTCGGCCTGGGCCCCCGTCAGGCGCTTCTCCGTGCCAGCGATCAAGGGAGCAATCTCTTCGTTGCGCTGGTTGTCGCGCAGGAGTGTCGCTAGCCGGCGCAGCGCGCCGAGATCCGGCTCGCGAGCAGAGAGCTGGTGACGCAACAACGCTTCGGCTTCCGGCAACTTCTGCTGCGCCATCAGCGCGTCGGCGAGGACCAGTTGAGCGCCAGGATTCTCCGGCTGTTGCGCCAGCGCCCGCCGGACAATCGCCTCCGCCTCGGCCGGCCTGCCTTGCGCGTTGGCGTCGCGCGCCCGTGCCACGGAACCCCAGAAGGCAGCGGTGGCGAGCAAGCCGCGCCATTTCCCCCCTTGCTCGGGATCGAGCCGCAAAGCGCGTGCAAATAGCTCGCGCGCTTCATCGTGTCGGCCCTGGCGCATGCGGACCAGTCCCAGTGCTCCGATCAGCACGGCATCGCCCGCACGGGTACGGTAGGCGTCTTGCAGTGCGTTCTCGGCCTCAATCAGGTTGCCACGTTCAAGCTGTGCAAGGCCGCGCTGGCGAGCCTGGTAGCCGGGGTCGGCGAGCATGCGCCGGTGGGCATCGAGCTTTTCGGCAAGCGTGGCCAGCGTTGCCTGCGCGACCTGGTCGTCCGGTACTTCCTTCAGATAGAGCTCGAACGCGCGATAGTAGGCGGGGTCGTCGCGAACATTGTTCAGTGCACGGCGCCACGCTTCCAGCGCCGTCTTGCGATCCGCGTCGGGCCGCTGCGCGACACCATGGAGGATGCCCAGTCCTTCTTGGCGAGTGGCCTCACGCTCGGTGAGCAGGCTACCGAGTACACGTGCCAGCCGGGTGTCGCCCGGGTCTTGCCGGATGGCAAGCCGCAACGCCGCGATGGCTTGCAGGCGTCCGGCTGAGGTGCCTGCCAGGATGCGATAGTATTCGCCCGCCAGCTCGCCGCTTGGCGCTCCGCGGGGAAATAGCGCCTGCAACCGGGCCGACGCCTCATCGGATTTCCCGCTGCGCGCCAGCAGGCGGATGCGGGCCATTTCCGGCTTGTCACGGGTTGCAATCCGATAGCTGTCCTCCAGCCCCCGTGTCGCCGGGTTGTCCGGATTGCCCTGGCGCATCTGGCGCAGGATCAGCTCGGCCTGGGCTGGGCGATTGGAGCGAATTTCGATCAGGCCGAGCAACTGCAGCGCCTCTGGCTGCCGGGGATCGAGCAGCAAGGCCTTTTCCAGCACCTCACGCGCGAGGTCGGCGCGGCCTTTCGCTTCCCACATCCGGGCCGCGGCCAGCAGTTGCGCCATTTCAGCCGAGAGCGCCGGACCGGGCGCGACCGCGGTGCTCTGGGCTTGGGCTGGTGCGCTTGCCGTGTTGGCCAGGAGCAGCGCCAAGGCTGAGACTAGCGCGCGGCGGCAGGGCATGTGGTTTTCCAGGCAGGGACGAGGGCGCCGTCGGCATCAAAACGATACATCCGGTCCAGGTAGCCGAGACCGAAAAGGGCAAGCACCTGGCTGTAGTATCCCAGTGGCGCCTGAGCAGCCAGAGCGCGTGTGCGTTGCGCCTGTGCATGGGCCAGGCCGGGCTTGCCCAGCGCTATGAGAAGCGGTACGACGGCGGCGGAGAAGCCGGCATTGCCAGCGTTGCGTCCGGGCATGCCCGTCTGTGTGTTCAAGCGTTCTGGCGGATAACCGTTGGTGGCCACAAAATCGGCAAGCGGCTCGAACTTACGTAGCATGGCCGGGCGCAGCGGCTCCTGCGGCGCGAGCATGCCGGCCCAGAGGTACACCCGGATCGCGTTATATGCGCTCTCGGCCTGGGTTTTCGTATCCGGCTGGAAGCCGCGGACAGCGTGATACTCGACCCAGTCGGGGGAAAAGCCGAGCGGCGCAGTGGCCATCACCTGCCTGGCCGACGTCTCGACGAGGTGCGTCCATGCCGTTTGCTCAGGCAATGCCGTAGCGAGACGGCGCATGAGTTGCAGCGGCACATAGCTTGGATTCAGCCGCCACACATCGGGCTTGAGCTGGAATCCGACGGGGCCGGGAAGAAGCGTGCGGCCGAGGGCCGGCAACTGCGCGGTTTCCTCTTGCAGGATGCGGCCGGCCAAGACGGAGCCCAGCGCCGTGAAACGACGCTCCTGCCAAAGGCGGCCGGCCTCCAAAAGCGTGTAGGCGATCCAGAGGTCGGCGTCGCTGGCTGGGTTGGCATCGATCGTGCCCCATGTTCCACCGTCGCCGCCATCTGCGCGTTTGCCCCAGATCCATGCGGGAAGATGCGCGGTCAGGTCGCCGCGCGCGAGTTTGTCTTCGGTCCAGCCGAGCAGCTTGTCGAACATGGGGCGGTCGTTAGCAACCAGCGCAAAGAACAAGCCATAGGCCTGGCCTTCCGACACAGTAACGCTCTGCTCGCTGCTCGCATCGACGACGCGCCCCTCTACGCTGATCGTATTGCGCCTGAAGTCTTCCCAATCCGGCCAGGGACAGGTCGCCGCGCCACCGGCAACGGTGGCGGTGGCGGTGGCGGTGGCGGTGGCGGTGGCGGTGGCGGTGGCGGTGGCGGTGGCGGTGGCGGTGGCCATCATGCCGGCCAGGAGCCAGTGAGCAAGGCGAGCCCGCATCCGCGCCATGTCAGCCTCCCGCACGACGGGCTGCGATGCGGCTCAGCGCCAGAAAGGCGGCGAGCGCGAAGACCAGGCCGGCCAGGATCCCGGCGACCGCCATCAAGGCCGGATACGCGGAGACCTTGACCCAGATACGTGCATACCAGGGGAATTCGCCAACGTAATAGCGCTCGCCGATTCGCAGAGATTCGATCTCTTGCTGGCGGATGATGGTCAGGTCGCCCCGTACCTGGCTTACCTTGCCAGGGTCCTCCAGAGCGTCCAGCACATCGCCGACCCGGCCGGGATCGGCCGCGGTAATCGCTACCACACTCTTGCTCTTGGCGTAGGGCGACTCGAAGCCGATGAGCGCGACGATGGGGCCGCCGGCAGTCAGGATGGCCCTGCCGGCAGGCGCTACAGCATCCCCTTCGAGGCCGTTCCACCAGTCCGGCCAGGCGCTGGAGCGCTGGTCACGCAGTGCTATCTCGGTCCTGCCTCGCTCGATCAGCAAAGGCAGGGACTTGCCCCATTGCGCGAGCCATTGTGCGGCCGAGCCTGTGCCAATGACCAGCAGGTTGCGGTCTGTGACAGTGTCGATGGCCTTTACGGGCGTCACTGTCACACGCAGTGCCGGCAACCCGGTCCATTTTCCCATGTGGCCGAGCAGGGTCAGAAGCGTTTCCTTATCGCGGGCAGTGGGCGCGTCCGGAATCACGACCGCCGTATCCGCAAGATCGGCAAGTCGTGTGAACGGATAGCCGCTATTGGCAAAGAATGCCAGATTGGGCAAGGCTGCGTAGTGATGGAAACCGCTGAAGTCGATGGTCGAGTCCGGGTCAATGGCGGCACGCGCCACGTCGCCCCCCGTCGCCGCGCAAAGCCCGGTCTTCTGCGAGTCGATATGGAAGCGGAACTGAAGCTGATTGTTGCTGCCGACGCGGAAGGCTGGAATCTGGATCTCGTTGGTCACGATGGCATTGCTGCCCGACAACAGTGGCACGCTTACGGCGCTCTCGTCGCTCTGGCTGCTTAGCGGCTTTAGCCGGTATGATTTGACCAGTTGATCGTTGATGTCCACGCCCAGCACCGAATCGTTGTACGCGGACGGCGCCGTGTAGCGGTACTTTACATTGAGCGGGACGCTGCGTTGATTCCAGCCATACAGATCGGCGGGCACGCGCAGGTTGATGCGAATCGGCTCCGGACTATTGCCTGCCACCTGCAGTTGCTGCGGCTCCTTGACAAGTTCCTTGAACCACACCGGGCGATCCACCGGCGCCCAGTTTGGTGCATCGTACGGCTGGCGCGGCTGGCCCGGATCTACCGACTGCACTAGTGTGGCTGCGCCGGCCATCGCCGCCTTGCCCAGCACCAGCGCGTTGGCGGCGGTCTGCAGTTCCTGCGCGTTGCGCCCGGCAATCAGAAGCAGCTTGCGGCCAGGCGTGGCGGGGTTGTCGATGACGCTGATGGATGCGCCCCCGATCGCCGGTATATCCAGGCCAGCGGGCATCTCCGCTGGTGTCGCGAAGACAATGGCGTGCCTGTCCGCTGGCGGCGTGTCGGTCACTGGAAAGCGCGCCTCGCGGTAGCTCGCGAGCGCCCCCAGCCACGAAGCGACCACGCCTGCCGCGCGCAGCGTACTGCTGCTGGCGGTATTCGGTAGCACAAAAGGCAGCGTGACGCGGCCGTTGTCGCGGCGATCGAAGAACGGCGCGGGTATCAGCGAAAGGCTATTCGGGAGACTGACGCTGGCCTTGGATAACGTCAGGGTAGTCGTCGGACTGATATCGGCCCACAGGCTGGAATGGGTGGGATCCTCACACTGATCCACCGTATAGTGGGCAATGAGCTGGACGCCAATGCGGTTGAAATCGGTGAAGAAGCGCGGGTCGAGATCGAGTTCCCGCGTCACCGGCTGCCCTGCGTGCTCCTTGTCCAGCGGCAGTGTGGCGACCACTTCGTCGTTCAATGTGATCTTGATATGCGAAAGAGAATGGATCAGCGAGGGTGAGTAAGTGAAGTTCAACGTCAGCTTCGCCGCTGTGACAATCTCGTCGAGGCGTACCCCGACGTTCAGCGTCCGGCTGGCATTGACGCCGCGAAGCGCGATCGGACCGTATTCGCCCAGTTGGCGGAGTGCCAGGGTCTGCGCCTTGAGGGGCATCGCAGGTGCCGCCACGCTTTGCGTTGCGGGTACAGGTGGAAGCGTGTCGTGCGCATTGGGCGCCGCCTGCGAGAGCGGCGACGCAAATAGCAGCCCTGCCGCAGCCATGCAGGCGCGCCGAATGGCTGACAATGGAAAAGTCATGACGGAACGCTGGTTGTTTTGTAGGCGATATTGGACGAAGACCCCACTCCGGCGCTTCGCGTCGCGCTTCTTGCGAATATTCACGCTTGCGCATCGCCGATCAGGACGTCCTATTCCTATTCTCGAAATTGTCGGGTTGTCGCTCTCGCGCTAGGCAGGAGGACAGGCTCTCTATCGGCAGAATGGCAACATTCCTTTAGCCGGCTCTGTCACGTTACCGGCGCGGTCGCGTAAGATCACGGCGCGGTAGCGCTGCGTACTGAGAATGGGGTGATGTTCGCTCCCAGTCTCAACAGGCATGCCAAGCCGGCATTTGGGCCTGAGGTTGGAAAAATTGGATTCCAGCTGAACATCGATCTCATGTAGGAAGAGCATGAAAATTCTTGCGCATAGCCATACGTCTATCGTGGACCAGGTAGCCGGCGCCGTGGTACGCAGCGCGACCAACCACACGGTCGGCGCTCTGATGCGTCGTCACGGTTTGATAGGCGTCATTGTCATCGCCATCGTGCTCATCTTGGGCGTTTGGGCCGTCAAGCGGCTCTTTTGAAGCGGAGTAGCAATGTCAGAGGGATTTCACGTACACGGTGCCCACGACCACGCGCTTGAGCACGCGGCGGAAATCGGTCATGCCGACAGCTTTTCGGGCCGCATTGCGGTGATGACAGCGATCTTGTCGACGGCTGGCGCGGTTTTCGGATATCAGGGCGGGGCGACCCAAAACGAAGCGCTGCTTCTGAAGAATGAAGCCGCTATTCACAAGACCGAAGCAGCCAACCAATGGGCCTACTACCAAGCGAAGGGACAGAAGCAAGCGATTGCTGAACTGACGGCACAGCTGCCCGGAGTGGATCAAGCCGCCGCCAAACGGGAAGCGCTGCGCTACGGGTCGGAGAAGGAGCAAATCCGGCAGAAGGCAGAGGCGCAAGAGCAGGCGGCCAGGGACGCTGACGAGGCCAGTGAGAATGCCGTCCACCATCATCACCGCTGGGCACAAGCTGTCGTAGCTGTTCAGGTTTCTATCGCCTTGGCGGCAATCACGCTGCTCACGCGGCGCCGATGGTTGCAGGTGGCATCGTACGGGGTAGGCGCGATTGGCGGTGTTCTGGCTGTCCTTTCAATGCTCCACATCTAGGAAAAGATGAAAACGACAATCAGCCAGTTGCCAGTGGCCGGTTGAGCGTGTCGCGCTCCGTCTGCAGCCGCGCCCGTTCCTCGGCGCCGGCCGCAGCGGCGTCTTGCGCCCTCGCCTGCACGGCCGCCAGCTCGGTGCGCAGGTCCGCCCTTCTGGCGCAGCGTGTGCTCCTGGTCGATCTCGCGCAGCGCGCGGCGCTCGGTGGCGCTGGCCCGCTCCTGCGCCACTGCGACCTGCTCGCGGGTTGCTCTCCAGCTCCGTCGAGAATTGGAGGGTCGGTCACGCAGATCCGAAAGACCACCAACGCGTCATAATTTTTTTTGCAAATTAAGATGACCGGTCATATACTACTTCCACCAAACCGAATTTCGGTGTCATGGAGCACATCATGCAACTTAGCGGCAACACCATCTTCATCACGGGCGGCGGTTCCGGAATCGGGCGCGGCCTGGCAGAAGCCCTTCACAAGCAAGGCAATCAAGTCATCATTTCCGGGCGGCGCAAGAGCCACTTGGAGGCGACAGTCCGAGCGAACCCCGGGATGGCGTCGATCGAGCTCGACGTCACTGATCCGGCCAATATTGCCGCGGTCGCCAAACAACTGACGAACGACTTCCCGAAACTCAACATCCTCATCAACAACGCGGGCATCATGCAGATCGACGATGCGAGCGGCCCGGTCGACGAGGAACTGCTCGTGTCGACGGTGGCGACCAACCTGCTCGGCCCCATCCGCCTCACAGGGGCGCTCATCGAGCATCTGAAGAAGCAGCCCGAAGCGACCATCATCAACGTGTCGTCGGTCCTCGGCTTCGTTCCGCTCGCCGTCACCGCGGTTTACTCGTCGACCAAGGCCGCCATTCACTCGTACTCGGAGTCACTTCGCTGGCGCCTGAAGAACACTTCGGTGAAGGTCCGCGAAATCGCACCGCCCTGGGTTCAGACCGACCTACTGAACAGCAACGACGAGCCGCGCGCCATGCCGCTTGCGCCGTTCATCGCGGAGACGATGCAGGTGCTCGCGACGGACGCCAACGAAGTGCTGGTCGAGAATGCCAAGCAACTCCGCGCAGCGGTCGGACCCGACAATGGCGCGTTCTCACTGCAGTTCAACGACATCTTCGTCGCTGGCTGAGCCCATCGGGACGATCGCGTCCCTGAACCAATTTAAAGGACAGAGCCATGGGCAGACCGAGCGTTCGTCCCCTCATCGTCGATGCAGGTCTGCGCGTCTTCCTGCGTGGCGGCTTCACCGCGAGCAGCGTCCAGGACATCACCGACGAGGCCGGCGTCCCAAAGGGGTCGTTCTACAACCACTTCGAAAGCAAGGAAGCCCTGGGCGCTGAAATCGTCGACCTCTACGCAGAGGGAGGCGAGCGGCGAGCGGCGCTGAAGGACAGGTCTCGCCCCCCCCTGGAAAGGCTACGCGCCCACTTCACGGGGCTGACCGAGATGTACAGGGCGGCGAACTTCTCCAAAGGCTGCCTACTGGGAAATTTCAGCGCCGAGGTCTCCGAGTCCAGCCCTGAGATTCGCGAGCGCCTCGCGGTGCTGTTTGCACGTTGGACTAGCGAGATGGAAGAGGCGATTTCCGAGGCGCAGCAGCGCGGCGAGGTACCGACGCAGACCTCGGCCGCCGACCTCGCCGCATTCCTGCTGGACGCCTACGAAGGCGCGATTCTCCGCTCAAGAGTGGAGAAGAGCTCACGCGCCTTCGAACGCTTCGAGACCCTCGTGTTCGAGAAGATCCTGCGTTAAGCCAGCACGTCAAGAGACGTGCCACCAACCAACCTCAAGACGGCAGACGCATATGGCGCATCGCCGTGTAGGAGCACGCCGGTATGAATACCGCAATCGCGTCCGCAACAGTCCCGAAGCCACTGTACTGGTTGGCGCTAGGCGCCTTTGCCATCGGCACCGAAGGCTTCATGATCGCACCGCTGCTGCCCAGTATTGCAGCAGACTTGGGCGTGAGCGTCTCTATGGCCGGTCAGTTGGTCACCGCATTTGCGTTGGCCTATGCACTCAGCTCGCCGATTCTAACCGTCCTGACTGGGTCAGCAAACAGGCGACGGCTTCTGATACTGTGCTTGGGCGCGTTCGCCGTTGCGAACGTCATCGCCTTCAGTTCGTCGGGCTACTGGCAACTGCTAGGTGCGCGCCTATTGCTCGCGTTCTCCGCGGGCTTGTATGTGCCGAGCGCGAATGCGGTAGCCACAGCGCTCGTCTCGCCCGAGCGTCGAGGACGCGCGTTGTCCATTGTCAATGGTGGCACGAGCCTCGCAATCGCACTCGGCGTCCCGTTGGGAGCCATCCTCGGGCATGCAGCCGGATGGCGGATGACCTTCGCGGGCGTCGCAGTCTTGGCTGTCATCGCCACCATCGCGCTCCAACTGGGGCTACCGAGAGCATTCGGCGCCGGCATTCCTGTGGCATCCCTCAAGGCGCGGTACGCAGTGGCACGAAACCCGCAGGTTCTGCGGGCGCTGATGGTGACGACGTTGTGGGCCATGGGAGCCTATACGGTCTACACCTACGTCGCGAGCTACATCGCCGGAGCGACCGGCATCGTCGGCGCAGGTCTCAGCGTGATTCTCTTCGTCTGGGGCCTGTCTGCGGCAGCCGGCGTCTTCCTGGGGGGAAATCTCACGGACAAGCTCGGGGCAGAACAGGTGATCAAGCCGGCGCTCGCCGCCCTGGCGTTTGCCTTCGGCAGCTTGTCCTTGATCGCGCTCTCGCCGGGCCACTCGCTGTCTGTAGTGCCAGTGATCGTCGCTGTGGTTGTGTGGGGATTGTCGGCGTGGGCGTTCTTCCCTGCGCAACAAGCCCGGCTCATCGGTATCGCCGGCCTTCCTGTCGCCCCAGTCGTGCTGTCTCTGAACGCATCGTTCATGTTCGCGGGCTTCTCGCTCGGAGCCGCACTCGGTGCTTTCACGCTCAATCACGCATCGTTCGCGGACCTTGGCTGGGTAGGCGCGACTTGCGAACTCGTCGCGCTGCTGCTCTTGTGGCTCGGCTCTGCCAAAGCGTCTGCAGTCACAAACACTCTGCCCGCCACGTCTACGGCGAATGAGTAGTCCGCCTTCAACTCGAAGCGTACGAAGCACCCGCCCATCGCGAATGAGACACCGCGTCGGAACGTGCGTACTCTTTCATTCGCCAACGCGATACCATCGGGTAGACTCCCCCGCGCGTCGTGTTTGCGCAGAATAGCGAGATCTTCGCGCTGACGAAGATTTGCTTGCTGCCTGCGACGCGCTTCGGGGCCCGCATGTGCACTACCTCCCGCAGTGAAGTACATAGAATGCAAGGATACCTACCCAGTGTTGTGTTGACCGGAGCTGCGCCTCTGCTCGAGGTACTCGGCGTTCAACCCGAGTTGGTTGCGACCGGAGCCGAGCTGCCGGAGCTTGCGCTCCGTTCCGCCGACGTGCCGATCCGGGGTGCGCAAGTGCTTCGATTCCTTTCGCTGGCTGCTGAAGTTACGCAATGCCGGAACTTTGGACTAAGACTCGCCGAATATCAGGGCCTGGCGGTCCTGGGGCCGATCCTTGTGATGATGCATGGCGCGCGTACCCTCGGGGAGGCAATGGATACGCTTGCCGAGTTCTACGTGCTACATACCTCGATGTCTTCTGTACGTGCAGTGCGGGACGAACAGGGGATGGTCTTGACTTACGACATTGAAAACGCTTCCGGTCCCGGAGAAGTTCAGGCAGTTGAACTGGGTCTCGCCAACGGTATGCAGTACTTGCGTACCATCTGTGGTTCCACCTGGCAGCCGGCCGTTGTGCAATTCCGTCATTCGGCGCCTGCGGACTGCACAATGCACAGGCGCACATTCGGACCGTCCCTCAACTTCGATCAGGACAGAAATGCGATTGTCCTCGATCGCGATACGGTGACGCGTCCGGTAACGCAACTTCGCCGTAACGCGCATCGTGTGCTCGAAGCACACTTGCGGCGAGAAAGGGCTCAGGTGGAGGCGCTATGGACGGTACGCACGCAAACGATGATTCGCACGCTCTTGCCGTTCACTGACAGTTCGCTCAACGCCATAGCGCGAGCGCTCGCAACGTCCCCGCGGTCCTTGCAACGTCGCCTCGCTGAGGCCCGCACGACGTTCGAAGAACTGCGGGAACAAGTTCGTGAAGATCTCGCCCTGAAGTATGTGCAGCAGTCAAATCTGCGTCTCGCCGAGATCTCTGAACTGCTCGGCTATTCGCAGCAAAGCGCGTTTAGCCGTGCGTTCAAGCGACTGCGGAGCGTCACGCCCCGGCAGTATCGAGCCATGCGTCACGGGGACGACCCCGGACGTCCTGCCAGGTAGCAATAGCCTGCCTTGGGTTTCACGTGGCGACGAACGTGGGATTCAGGAACTCCGGATCAGGATATTGATAGAAGCCGCGTCCCACTGACTCGCCGATACACCCGGTATCGATGAAATGCGCTTTCATGTATTCTGCAATGCGCCGATGCGTCGAATCGCCCGTACGTTCCGCAAGAGCGCGCGTGACGTTATAGACGGTCGTCATGCCGATTCCGTCGAGAATGCCGAATGGGCCAATCCGATCCGCCTTCGCAATCATCCACGCCTTGTCGATCGTTTGCACGTCGGCGACGTCGTTGACCAGCAGACCCAGCGCGGCGATCAGCATCGGGACGAGCATGGTATTGAGCAGGTAGCCGGGCTGCTCCTTGCGCAGTGGTAAAGGCACCATGCCAATACGGTGTGCGAACTGAACTATGCGCGCGAATACGGCGGGGTCGGTGCCCGGATGGCCCATGATTTCGGCGATGTTGTGCTTCCACACTTCGTGCGCGAAATGCAGGCTCAGCACGCGCTCGGGCCGGTCAGTGAACATGGCAAACTGGCTTGGCACCAGCGTCGACGAGTTGCTCGCAAAGATGGTGCCGGCCGGCGCTACCGCTGACAGTGAACGGTAGAATGACTGCTTGATTGCCAGATCCTCAGGGATGGCTTCGATGACGAGGTCCATGTCCGCAACGGCCGAACCGAGGTCGGTATTGCCCTCGATGCGTGCCAGCGTGGCTTCGATCTGCTCGCGAGGGGCGCCCAAGTCGGCAGCGTAGACGCGCCCTAGCGCATCAAAACGGGCGTTCGCGCGGTCCAGGCAGGCGGTATCGACGTCGTAGGCTACGACGTCGATACCGGAAAACGCGCACTGAAAGGCGATCTGCGCGCCCAGCACGCCGGTGCCGGCCACCATGACGCGTGCGATCGGCTGATTGTCGTTTAGGGAATGAGAAGGCATGAGTGACGGGTGCGTTGCGTAGCGTATATCGGATCCAGGGATGGAAGCGGTGCGCAGGGTGCAAGGTGGGTCATCGGCGTGACCTCCGTGAGCCAGATGCCTGGCTCACGTCCGTTGCCGTCGCTTAGCGTCCGCCCTGGCAGCCGATCAGGTCGATCTCGGGCAACTCATTGGCTTTGCAGTAGTCCTGGTAGCGGCTCAAAGCCGTCCGCCACGTCTCGACGAACGTGACCTTGCCGTTTTCGTCGAGGAAGTGCAGCTCACCGGTCGACACCACGAGCGCCATACCATTGTCGTCGTCGGAGAGATTCGTAAACGAGTGTGACGACTCCGACGGCTCAAAAACGAAATCGCCGGCTTGCGCGATCCAATCGTGCTGGTCGTATTTCCATCGACCGCTGAGTGTGTAGACCATCACCGTACCCGTATGGCGATGAATATGCGCGCCTTCGCCTTTGGCAGCCTTCATGACCAATACCACTTCGCCCGTGACCGGGTTGATTTTGAAGTATTTGAGTAGAATTTTGTCGTTAATAGGGGCGAAGGGAATCCACGGCGTGGCGCTTGCGCCGATATGGGCCGTGTCGATCGCGGAAACATCGTTGAGGACTTGCGTAGCTTCTGTGTTCATGGAACGTCTCCGATTGAGTTGAGGGCTGGGCGTGCGCAGCGCGAACCGTGCGCAATCTCCAGTCCCTATTCAATCGCAAGTCACCTGTGGGAACTTGACCTGTGCCGCCCCAATTTGTACTTTACGCGCCAAGTGTGTTTTGTAAGCTGATCTCATTCAGGACAAGGCTGACCCGCGGCACCCCACATCGCCACATCCTTCACATGCGACTCGAATGTGCCGGGCGGTGTGCTGCGCCCCCCACCCGGATTCCAGCTCCAGGGGATAAAGCCATGCATACAGGCATCGTGACGCAGATGCTCTGCCAAACCCGCTGCGTCCCGACCACGATTGCGCTTGGGGTCGCGCAACTGCTGACAGATCTCCGCGCCGCTCTTACCGAACCACTGGAATTGCACAGGGGCCAATTGCCAGGCAATGCCGACATGTGGTGGCGCATGCGGTACATCGTTCAGCGCGGTCGAAGTCACATGGGGCAAGTTGTGCACGTTTGTCCCGGGATACCCGCGCGACCGAAACCGGCATTGATGTTCATACGGTGCAGTCGGGTCCTGCTCTCCCCGACAACATTCCACCTCGGAACATTGTCTGCGCCGACGTGGCAATTGGCACAGCGCGGATGGGTGACAACGGCCTGGATGCGCTGCCATGCCTTCGGGCCATCGTCCTTGCTGACGCTGCCCTGAGGCGGCATGTCGCTAGCGGTCTTCTGGTCGTCGGTGGCTGAGATCGCAAACGGGGCGGCAATGGCCACGGCGGCGGCAACAGGCATCTCAACAGAATGCGTTTCGCGTTCGCCGCGAACTCTGCATTATTTCTTCGGCGCGTCCATCCTCACCTTCGCCGGGCCGATCTCCGCGACATCCGCCCACGCCTTTGCGTCGAAGCAGAACTCCGCAATGGCGCATGTGGGCATGTCTATGATCGTGCTCGATAGCCGGTGCGCGAGGTCGGTGAATTCGGGATTGTGGCCGAAGAGCATCACGCGGTCTAGCCTGTCGTCGAGTGCGCAGATTACGGCGAGCAAGTTGTACGGGCTGCTGGCGTAGAGGCGTTCATCGACGACGATGTCCTTGCGCTTGTAGCCGATCTCATCGGCGATGAGTTGCGCCGTGGTCAGCGCACGCAACGCCGGGCTCGACACGAGTAGATCGGGATCGACCCCGCGATCAGTCAGGCGCTTGCCCATCTTGGACGCATCATTGCGGCCGCGATCTTCTAGCGGTCGCTGCTGATCGGGCAAGGACGGATTGTCGCGACTGGATTTGGCATGCCGCACAAGAAACAGGATTTTCATGATCAAGCTGAGGAATGGCCTGAATCGTCATTATTGCCCTTTTCGGCCGCCGCGGCGACTACTAGGGGTGCTAGCCTTTCATGTTTTCGATTGCCGTCGTTTTCAACCTCGCATCGCTGCTGGGCTTGCGAACCGTCGCAAATCGCGCCGAAATCAAAGCTACCCCCAAAAGGACCACAGAAGCGGCACGTCCAGATTCATGCCGCCAACGTGGAGTTGCTCCGATCCGTACACCACGACTTTAGGCGACGCGAAATCAAGGTGGTTCTCTTCCATCCACGCGGCGACCGCGGTTTGCAGCCGATTCATGAGATCAAGTTGAAGCTTCCATGGTTCTGGGGACTCGCGGTCGGGAAAGCCATCACCGATCGTCGCCGCGAGAATGGGGGCGAGCACATCCTGGGCTTGATCGCTGCCAATCAATTTGCCCTCCTGCTCGCCCAAGGCCATGCCAGCGAGCATCCGCTCGAGAATCCTCGTCGCCTCGAACCGCGCGAAGTAGGACGGAGGCTCGGGGCTAAAGCCCGCGGTAACCACCTGCGTCATGCCCACCTGCGCTGCCGCCGAGATGGCATCGCGACGGGAGCCAAACCCTGCGACCCATCGACCGGCCGCATCCTTGTACCCGAACTCTTCCTGCATGCTGCCTCCTGCATGGTTGATGTTGGGCCTTTGCCATGGCGCCGTTCTCCGCCCGGTATGCTGCACGGCCTTGGCGGCCGTGGCATGCGTTTTCACACTATGTCGTGGCTACAACCTGGAAATGTTCCACCGTCTGCCCGGCGTGGATCGCCCGCTGCAGCCAATCCGGCATGGCGCCGCGGCCGTCCCAGCCCTGCCCCTGTGCGTTGCGGTAGAGAAGACGTGACCGCCCTCGTTGCTTAAATTTTAGTCAAATCTGCTGACGCCGTCGGCACTCGGCTCCCGCGCGGCTTGTCCACAGGCTTGTCCCCTCGTGCGGTGGACAAATCCCCGCCCTCGGGCGCTCCCTCAGGCCGGCCCGGGCTTGCACTTGGTGCGCGTCTCCGGCACCCGGCGCTTGGCACCTACCAGGCGGCGCGTGGCGGTGGCTTGCGCATGGGCCCGCGCGGCGCGCCGTACTGCCGTTTCCAGTTGCGCCCGCAGCTCGTCTTGGGCCGCCTGCCCTCGCCCGAGCGCCTGCTCTGTCTCCGCCAGTTGCCGGCTGAGCGTATCGCGCTCGGCCTGCAGCCGCGCCCGCGCCTCCGCGGCGGCCTCTTGCGCCCGCGCCTGCACGACTGCCAGCTCAGCGCGCAATTTCGCGAGCGCCTGCTCGGCCTTCTGGCGCAACGTGCGCTCCTGATCGATCTCGCGCAGCGCGCGCCGCTCGCTGGACGGCGTCGAGCTCGGCCTGCACGGCGGCGGTCTCCTGCTCGGCCACCACCACCACCGCGGCGCGCGCCTGGTCGAGGGTCGGCCAGGATTCGCGGAAAATCCGCCACATCCTTGGCAACCCATTGATTTATCGAGGGAATCCAGCCTTTCCAGAACCCGGATGGCATCGCCTGCCCTCAGCGAAGAACTCAACTTGCGCTGCATAGTGCCTGGAGCAGCATATTTCAGCAGAGAGAGGCGGAAGGCATGAGCGCTTAGCCCGTCAACCTGTCATCAAAGGCAGGCAAATTCCTTTCCCTGGCACGCACGCCGTTCGAGAGCGCCCGATATCAGCCCAACCGGGGCGCCCTGCTGGGTTCAGCGGCGCCTCATGCGTCGTTTTGGTCGGACAATGCTAATCACCCCAATGGCGCGCTTGCGCACTTTTGACCGACAGCCCGCCGGGGCGGCGGCGTCACCCCGGTGCCTCCGTTCGTTCTTGCACGGCTTGTTCCGCATCCGCTCGTAGGAGTGGAGCCGGCTGCGCCAACCGGCATCATGATGACGCTGCCCTACTTCGGCGATCCGCGCGATCAGAGCGCTGCCGTATCGTATCGGCTCGCGGCAATCATTTCGTCTTCGCACAGCGCGTCCTGGAGCACAAAGTCGAAACGCACGTGCGTAAACGGGCCTGTTACGCCAAGCGACGCAAACTCCGTCGAGCTTTCCACCTTCGTGAGCGCCACCACCAGGCCGTCGCGGGTGGCGAAGGCGAAGTCGTCATCCAGGAAGGTGTCTCCCGGGATGTTGACCTGCGTGGTCAGCGCGCGCTTGCCGCCACCCGAGACCAGGAAGTGAATGTGGGCCGGCCGGTTGCCGTGCCGTCCAAGCAGGTCGAACAACTCGGAAACCGGGCTGCCCGGCGGAATCGCGTAGCCTGGCGGCAGGAAGCTGCGGAAGCGATAATTGCCATCGGCGTCGGTCTCGATCCGGCGGCGCAGGTTGTAGGCGGGCTGGTCAGGATCGAAATGCGAGTAGCGTCCGAGTTCGTTGCAGTGCCACACGTCGACACTGGCGTGCGGCACCGGCTTGCCGTCGAGGCCCAGCACGCGGCCTTCCATTACCAGCACTTCGCCTTCTCCTTCATTGCCTTCATCCAGGCGGACCTCGCGCATGGCCAGCGGCGCGCCGGCCACGTACAGCGGCCCTTCGATGGCGCGCGGCGTGCCCTTCTCACGCGCTTCGGCCTGGTCTGCCTCTTCTGCCAGGATATCCAGTAACCGGTCGAAGCCCAGGCCCGCGGTGATCAGGCCGACCATATTGGCTTCGCCCAGGCGGTTCAGCCATTTCATGGCCGACCAGAATTCGTTGGGGGTGACCTTGAATTCCTCAATGGTATGGAACAGATCGGTGACGATACGCGCGGTGACAGCACGGACGCGCTCGTCGCCAGCGCTGACCTGGCTGCCATTGACCAGCGCCAGAAGTTGGGAGGTGGTGTACTCGGCCATGATGCATGGTCTCCTTAGATTTTAGAGTTTGTGGGGGGGTGAGAAATATTGAGAATCGCGTCAGTGCCGGCGGCGTTGCCTTGCTCCGTGGCCGCCGACGCCGACCGTGCGTGGTTGATGATCAGCACGGCGGCTGCCGCGACGACGCCGGGCACCGCGATGGACATGAAGTTCTGCTCCAGCGGCAGCCCGAAGCCGACCAGCATGCCAATCACGATCGGCGCCAGGATGGCGCCGCCACGGCCGACGCCCAGGGTCCAGCCAATTCCCGTGGCACGGATGGCAATGGGATAGAACTGCCCCGCATAGGCGCAGCCGACGATCTGTGTACCAATGGTCGACGCGCCTGCAAGTCCGACGAGTACGTACAGCAAGCCGACCGGTACCTGGTGGCCCAGCATGGTGATCGATACGGCGGCCAACAGGTACATGCCTATCAGGACGTACTTGATGTGGAACCTGTCGGCCAGCCATCCGCCGCCAATCGCGCCGATCATGCCGCCGAGGTTAAGCACCAGCACGAACGTCAAGGCGGAACCAAGGCTGTAGCCTGCGCTCGCCATCAG
Organism: Cupriavidus sp. CuC1; assembly: GCF_044627735.1. Classification (NCBI taxonomy): domain Bacteria; kingdom Pseudomonadati; phylum Pseudomonadota; class Betaproteobacteria; order Burkholderiales; family Burkholderiaceae; genus Cupriavidus; species Cupriavidus sp. CuC1. Next base: position 67,432 of record NZ_JBIUHC010000023.1, read on the forward strand.
CTTGGCCAGCCACGAACTGAGCGCGTAGACCATGAACAGGCACATGAAGCACGACAGCCAGAACATCAGTGTGCTCAAGCCGCGCCCCTCCCTGAAGAGCTGGCGGATAGGCGCACCTGCGGCTGCGTCCGTGCCGGTAATCACGAAGCGGTCGTCTGTCCGCGGGGCGTAGCCAGGGTCGATTCGCCCGGCCAGCCGCCTCAACTCGTCACTGCGCCCGCGCCGGATCAGGAACGCCACCGATTCCGGCATCGTCTTGAGGATCAGCGGGATCAGCAGCACGGGGAGTCCCGCGGCGACGAATACGGATTGCCATCCGTAGGTCTCGATCAGACCCTTGCCTAGCAGGGCCGCGAGCATGCCCCCGATCGAGTAGCCGCTGAACATCAACGTCACCATCGTGCTGCGCACGCGCTGCGGTGCATACTCAGTCATCTGCGCGATCACGTTCGGCATGACGCCGCCGATGCCAAGACCGGCCAGGAAGCGCGCCGCGCCGAACGAGAGCGGGTCTGTACATAGCCCCGAGACGGCGGTGAAGACGCTGAACAGCGCGATGCAGATCGTGATCGCCCAACGCCTGCCGATCTTGTCGGCGATGGTGCCGAGGAAGATGTTGCCGAACATCATGCCGAACAGCGCCGAGCTGACCAGCAGGCCGGCCTGCGTGGGATCGATCGCCATCTGCTTCATGATCGACGGCAAAGCGATGCCGACCACGGCCAGATCATAGCCGTCGAAAACGATGATCAATGCGCACCAGATCAGCACGCTGTAATGGAAGGTATTGAGCCTGGCGTCGCTAGCCAGTTTTTGGATATCGATTTGCCGCATGGTCTCCTCTCTGTTTTTCTGTCTTTCTTTCTATCTCTCGATGGCTGTCAAAGCTTGGCCAGTGGCACGCTTTCATCAGCCAGGCTATCCGGACTGACAGGAGTGCGTCTCTCGATCAGGCGGCGCGCAAAACGCAGGTCGCGGGCGGCGTTGCCGCCCAGCGCGGCCACCACCCGTTCGCCTTCCAGGTAGAAGAAGATGAAGGCACCCGCCGCTGACAGGTCGCGTACGACCACTTGATGGGATGGCGACGGCACGCCGTAGATCTGCAGGTTCACGCCGTATTGGTCGGACCAGAACCACGGCAAGGGGTCATAGTGCACGGCAACGCCGAGCACCGACTTTGCCGCCGCGATCCCCTGCTCCTGCGCGTTCTGCCACGACTCGAGCCGCATGTTGCGCCCGGCCCAGCCGTTGCGCGCGACCGCGAGGTCTCCGGCAGCGAACACGTCGGGATCGCTGGTCCGGCACTGTGCGTCGACCAACACGCCGCCGTCGCAATGCAGTCCAGCCGCGCGGGCCAGTTCGTCGTTGGGAACCAGGCCGATGCCCACCACCGCGACGTCGCAGACGATCTCGCGGCCATCGGTCAACTTGACCATGAGGGCGCCGTCCGCCATGCGCGCGAAGCTGGCGACATTGGCCTCCAGCAGCACGTTGGTGCCGTGTGCCGTGTGCAGGTCAAGCAGCCGCTCCGACAGCGCGGACGGTACGCTACGCTCGCATAGCCGGCGCATCGCCTCGATCACAGTCGCTTGCGCGCCGCGCTGACGCGCGGTAGCGGCCACCTCCAGGCCGATCCAGCCACCGCCAACGACGGCAACGCGGGTGCCGGGGCGCAGCGCGGGCGCCAGGCGCAGGGCATCGTCAATCGTGCGCAACACATGCACGCCCGGCAGGCTCGCGCCGGGAACATCGAGCGCGCGGGCACGGCCGCCGGTACACAGCACAAGCCTGCTGTAGCCAATGGTCTGCCCGTCAGTGAGCGTAACCCGCTTTGCCGCGCGGTCCAGCCGGGCGACTCGTGTGCTCCCCATCCACTCGATCGATAGCGTGGCCATCGTCTCGGCGCTCAACAGATGCACGCTTTCCGGCGTTGCGTCGCCAGAAAGTATCGCCTTGGACAGCGGCGGGCGTTCATAGGGGGGACGCGCCTCGTCACCGATCAGCACGATCCTGCCCATGAAGCCCTCGTCGCGCAGTGTGCGCGCCGCCCAGCTTCCGGCCTGGCCGGCACCGATGACGACGATTGTGGTGAGGTTCATATTCATGGCACTCCAGGCGTTCAGGTGGCCGCTACGACTTGCGGCAGGACCTGGATCTGCACCCGGCCGTCCGCCACACGCAGGGGATAGGTCTGGACCGGCTTCACGCACGGCGCCTTGCGCGCTTCGCCAGTACGGAGGTCGAACAAGCCCTGATGAAGCGGGCACTCGACGCAGCCGTCTTCGACAAAGCCTTCCGACAATGGCACGCGCTCGTGCGTGCACAGGTCGTGCAGCGCGAAGAGCTCCTCGCCTACTCGGAACACCGCGACCGGCAAGCCTGCCGCCTCGACCGCGCGCGGCTCGTCCTCGATGAATTCGTCGGCCGCGCCGACGTCATGCCATGTACTCATGGGAACCGCTCCTAGATCGGCGTAGCGAGAAGGGTCTGGACACGCGAGGTGTCATAGATGACCCGTTTTTCCTTGTAGCGCCACTCGCCGTCCTGCTTGACGACGGTGTCGCGATAGCAGCCCGCCTGGTACACGACGCTCTCGCCGGCCGCGCCCGTATTGACGACGATATAGCTCGACAGCGTGCGCACTTCCTCGTCGCTCATCGACTCGATCACCAGGCCGCCTAGTGCATGGCGATAGGCATGTGCTTCAAAGATGTTTGCGTGGCGCAGCGCGACGATGCGGTCGCGCATCATCATCTGGTTGCGGCAGTGGATCACCGGCGCCGGCAGGCCGCGGTCGGCGTTCTCGCGCGAGATGATCGTGTACGTGCCATCCTCCGTGAAGAAGCCCGGCCAAGCCTCGAGCAGGTTGTTGTCGATCGCGTGAACATAGCGGCTTTGCAGCTCGCTCAGCTCCCACCAGATCTGCAGGTTCTTTTCCATCTCAGTACCCCATCGCCCGCTGATATCCCGCCCAGAAGCGGCGAATCAGGTTTTCGGTGATATTGCTGTTGGTCTGCTCGGGCGCATCCAGGCCCATGCCCATATAGGAAGTCTTGTCGCCATCCCGGACGGTGCCACGCTGCACCAGTTCGGTGGCCTCGGTATCCTCCATCGAGATAAAGCCCGCCGGGCCGACGAGGTTGGCCTGCAGAAGCCGCAGCTCGCGCAGCTCCGGGGTGTCGTCCTCGTAGCCGAAGAAGTGAAACACCAGCTCGAAGTTGCTCGGACCCTTCGGCAACAACTGGCGGGCAACCAACGTGTTGTGGATCTGCTGGATGACCAGTTGCGGGAAGAGCGGCTGGATATGGTTGGTGCAGTCTTCTTCGAACTCGGAGATCTGCCCCAACACGTAGGGATCCTCGAGCGCGAAGCCGTCCTGCATGGAGCGGATCTTCTGGTCGGTGTACGCCGCCGCGGTATTGGTGTCGACCTTCGGCTTGGTCACCGTGATCAGGCTGTGCAGGCCGTGCGTCGCATCCGGAATGGAGCGCGCGCTCATGCCGACACGGAAAATGTTGAACGTGGTGTGGAAGAGATGCAGCAGGCTCGCGTGATACGGATCCTTCACGTTCTCCAGATAGAGCTTCCAGTTCGACTTTGAATACTGGCGCGTACAACCCAGGTACACGATGGGCTTGTGGAATACGCGATCCACCCAGGGACGCATCTCGGCGCCCAGGTATTCGGGCAGTGGCGGTGTCTCGTCGCTGAAGGTGGCGAAGAGCAGGCCCTTGTACTCTTCGACGCGCAGCTTCTGCAGGCCGTGTGCCTTGGGGTCGAAGGCCTTTGCCATGCCGACGAGCGTGACCGCGCCTTGCTTCTGGCCGCGGCGGAACGGCACCCCTTGCAGGTCGCCCTCGCACGAATAGTTCCACTGGTGATAGACACAGGTATGCGATTCCGCATTCCCATATTTCTCGCGACAGACCATGGCGCCGCGATGCGCGCAGCGATTGACCCAGCAAGCGAATCCGTTGGCGGTGCGCGTTACCACCACCGGTGTATCGCCGACAAAGGTACTCTTGAAGTCATTGAGGGCGGGAATCTCGCAGGCCAGAGCCACGAAGCTCCAGTACGGCCCGCGATAGATGCGCTCCTGCTCCCGGTCGTAGACCTCCTGTGAGTTGAAGACGCTGTAGGGGACGCAAGAGCCGTCCGTCTGGGGGAAGAACACCTGCCGGCTGGCGGCGCTCTCCGCGATCTGTGGAGAATCTGACATCGCTGTCTCCGTGAAGTTATGTGTGTTATCGAATGGAGACAGTGTAGAAATCCGCCGTGCCGCGGACTATCCGGAAATGGTGAACTTGTGGCGCGGGCAAGTCCGCTTCTTGCGATTCGCGGCGGGGCTATCCGATAACGGCAGCGATGCTGCCGGCGTCTATCCGATTCCGGCAAAGCTGCATTACAGCCTCGCACGGGCACTACTTCTGCCGCGGGCGCTGTGGCAAGATAAGGCGCATAAGAGGGGCGACCGACCCCTAGTCAATGAATCTGGGTCTTATGTAGCGGTTCCAGGATGAAAGGCGATCCGGTCCTCGCGTACGCTACTTGGCGATACAGCGAATGCGACCAGGCAGCGCTGCGGCGCTAGCGTCTTATGCGTCGCATGGAATCTGCCGTAAAGTCAGAATGGGGACAAAAGATGCCACTCTCGCCGCGGACCCCCGCCCTGTCGGCCTTGTACAGGAATCCGCTCTTCCACTCGGATGTGCACGTCGAGGCGCACGAGCAGGTCGCCCGCGAACTCGCCGACCATGTCCTGCGGTGGAAACCTGGCGCGCCGGATGCCGCGATGTTCAAGGGCGAACTCTACCGCTTGAAAACCTACGCGCTACGCTATGGCGCCGAAGTCGAAGTCTCGGCACGCCCGTTCGATGATTTTGTACTGGTCCATACCTCCCTGCACGGCGGCGCCGAGATCGAATGCGATGGGCATCGGCTCTGGGTTGCGGAAGGACGCACTGCCGTGCTCGCACCGAAGGAACGCATTCGCCTGCGTTGGAGCCCTGGCAACCAGCAGATGATCGTGCGGGTTCCGCACAGCCTGCTGCGCGAGGCCATGGCATGCGAAGAAGACGAACGCATTGACCTGGTGCCGGGCTTCCTGCTGCCGCGAGCGCTCGAAACGCACTGGGAACTGCTCGCGCATTCGATGCTGAACCTGCTCCCGCCCGCCGCTGACGCAGCCGCGCATGCCAAGTGGGTAGACCACTTTGAACGTCACCTGGCGTTGTTCCTGCTACTGCACCAGCCGGCGGAAGTTGCGCCGCTGACCGCCTCTCGTGACCACACCATGCTGCCAAGCGAGACTGACGATGCCCACGCGAGCCGCGGTACGCGCCAGATGGACGCCGTCATCGCATATATCGAGTCCCACCTCTGCGCGCCGGTCTCGCTTGAGGATCTGGCCAGCGTTGCCAGAGTGAGTTGCCGCACGCTGAATACCCTATGCCATCGCTATACCGGCATCGCACCGATGGAACTGTTGCGCAACGCGCGCCTGGACGCCGTGCGCACGCGCTTGCTACTTGATCCCGGCGCCAGCATCACCGAGACCGCGCTGGCGTATGGGTTCGGGCATCTAGGTCGCTTCGCTGCCTACTACGCGGCGCGCTTCAATGAACTGCCGAGCGACACCCAGAGGCGTCGAGACTAGGAAAGCCAGTGGCACCTGGCAGACGCCGTTTCTCACTACGGGGGTCAATCGTTTTTCTTGATTTTTCTCCAGCATTTCGTAAAAGCGGTGATGGTCAGTAGATACGAAATCCGAATATATTTTAGATTGGCTAAGAATAAGAATAAGACCTCAAAAGACGATCGGATTGGTATCGCCTTGAACAACGTCACTTCGCGCCATCTCCCCAGATCCCTGAATTTCTGAGGCAATCGCCTGACAAGAAATACGCTCACCGTCGTCCGACGGTTACGCGAATTTGCCAATACTCTTTAAGCATAAAATATTCATTTTTAATACCAACAACAAAGGTTCATCGAGGGGTCTCCCCTGACAGGTAAGGGTCGCGGCTTGCTCGGCAGTCGGCATTCGTCAGTTTGTTCTACGTCTCTGGCCGCTCAGCCGGCCTGTCCTGCCAGCGGGCAGGACAGGCATCGCCGTCTTACGTCAACAGACGGCGGGCGGACATCGCCTATCGATGGCGGCGCGGGGCCGGCCGGCCCGCTCCCAACGCCGCCGGCTTACTGGCTCAGCCGCGTTACCTTCAACTGCGGGTCCGCCGCAATTGTCTGCTCGCTGAACGGCAGCCGCACCCACCGCTTGGCGGAGTACTCCGCCATCTGATCAAAGGCGTGCGGCGACTGCTGATCTACAGACTGGCCGTACACCAGCAGCGCCTCGGCGACCGGCCCTTGCTCGTCAAAGCCTACGGTCTGCACGTAGCTGGTCCCAAAGTAGACCTGCAGACCCTTGTCCGACACCGGGCGGCTTTGCAGCTTGTTGAGCACGCCTTCATATTCCTCACCGCCGTGCAGGGCGATGCGGCCAGCCGGCGCCGTGGCGGCCTGCACTTGGCCCAGCGGCGCATCCAGCGCAAAGCCGGCGGCGCGCATGGCTTGCACGGCGTCCTTCAGTGCCTTGAAGACCTCTGTGCGAACAGACTCATCGCGCATACGCAGTCCGCGCGGGGTGTTGACCGGATCGGTGGGGTTGAACTCGATGGCGTAGACCTTGGGGATCTTGCTGGCGCGCATCCAGAATTCGCGGAACAGCGGTGCGGCGCGGCTGTCGAGGTTGCTGTGGCGGTTCCACTTGCGCAGCGCCGCGCAGCCGTCGCTCAGGTCCGCGTCTTTGGTGCCGAGGCAGGCATTGAGCAGGTCATCCAGCACGAGTTCGCCTGAGAGGTTGCGGTCGCGGAACAGCACGGCCTGCAAGCCAGGCACGTCAAAGCGGTTACCGGGCAGGCCGTCCTCGCCCGAGAGGCGGCGGCCGATTTCCATCAGGCCAACGCGCGTGCGCAGGCGTTGCGCAACTTCGGTGGGACCAAGCACTGGTGAGAAGCCAGTCAGCTTCTGGCGGGGGTTAGACAGCCACGAGCTGTCATTGCTGTTGGCGACAAAGTCATCGCGTACCAGCATGGGCATGGCGTTGGGGGCCACCAGCCCCGGTACTGGCGATGCCGCGTCCACCGTCCAGTTGCAGCTAGCCCGCGTGCCGTCCAGCAGGACCATGCCGGTGCCCTGCATCAGCTTGGTGGCCAGCACGGCGCTGTCGCCGGCCGGCGCGCATTGCTTGAGCATGGCGGCCGATACGTTGGGCGCGACCGATACATCGGCAAACATGGCGCGGCCTTCGCGGTCGGTGGCAATGGTGTTGACCCACGGAATGCCCAGGCGGCCAATGGCGGTGCGGATGCCAGCCACGTCGCGCGCGCGGCCGATATCAAGCCAGGTGTCGACCGAACGCGTGTTGTTGCGGTTGGCGTCGCGCAGCGTGTAGGCCTTTTGCGCGGACCACGGCAGGCCGGCCGCTGGCATGGACAGCACCGGGCCGTATTCGGTCATGTAGAAGGTGTGCGAGCGCTGCTCGGTACGGCCGTCGGGCAGTTTTGCCGCATAGCTGACGGTGCGCGGGGTCATCTTGCGCGGCGCGCCGTCCACCAGGTAGGTGGTGGGGTCGCCTTCGGCCAGTTTCAGCTCATACAGCGTGAAGCGGCGGGCGGTGGACACGGTGTGCGTCCAGGCCACGTCCTTGTTGAAGCCGATGCTGATGATGGGGAACGATGCAATGGACGCGCCCATGACGTCCAGCTTGCCCGGTATGGTCAGGTGCGCTTCAAAAAAACGATTGGTGGTGGTCCACGGAAAATGCGGATTTCCCAGCAGCAGGCCTCGCCCGTTAGTGGTGGCGTCCTTGCCAAAGGCCCAGCCGTTGCTGCCGATGGGCGGATCCAGCAGCTGCAGGTCGTTGTTGACGGCTTCGATGTCGATGCTGGCTATGTCCACCGCCCCCGCCTGCTGCGCGGTCTTGGCACTGCCCACGGCCTTGGGCGGCTCAGCGGCGACAATACCCGCTGCCAGCGCGCCGGCGCTGGCTTGGATGCTCTTCTCCTCGGCCAGGCGGAACATGTCGATGGCGGTAACGGGCCGCACCCAGTCAGCGTTGCGGCAGCCTGACGGGCGTTGGGCGGGCGGGGTATCGCGCAGGTAGCGGTTGTAGCCAGCGATATAGCCGCGCAGCAGTTCGCGCGCCTCTGGCGAGGCCTGCGCGTAGCCGGCGCGCAGGGCGTCGTCGTCGATGATGGCGCGGAAGAATGCGTCGGATTCGCTGTTCTTGATGCGTTTGAATGACACCTCGGTACTTTCGTCGGGGCCGAACACGCGCGAGCGATCGCCGCTGACCGTGACGACCTGGTCGGCCATCAGGCAGACGTTGTCCTGCGCGTATGCGTAGCCCATGCCAAAGGCCAGGCTGGCGTAGTCGTTGGCCTTGATATGGGGAATGCCGTAGGCGGTGCGGCGGATCTCGGCGTTGAGGCCACTTTCGCTCCAGTTGGCGCTGTCGCTGCCTGCGGTGGCGCAGCCGCCCAGGGTGGCGGCCGCCAGCACGGCGCCGCCAAGTGCGGTCGCGCCGCGCATGATGCATTGCTTCATTGTGTTGTCTCCTCGTTCTTGTCTCTTTGGGCCCGTGGAACGTTGCGCGCCAAGAGGCGACGCGCCAGGGTGCCACTGACATGGTCGGGCATCGGGGCCGTGACAGGTAGAGCGGATTCCGCCACAATTGGTGGCGTTCCCGCCATCGGGCAGGCACCTTCCCAACCACAACCCGCCGCGCCATGTCGGACGCCTATCTGCTGTGCTACCCCTCGGCCATTGTCTCCGCCCTTTCCACCGCGGTCGACATGCTGGACATTGCCAACACGCTGGCCTCTATGCAAAGCCGGCGGCGCGGCACGGCGGCGCCTTTTCGCTGGCGGCTGGCGGTAGCCGAGCCGCAACGCTGGCAGGCGCTGGCCAGCGTGCTGCGCTGCCCGTGCGTGCCGCTGGAAGAACTGGCCGGCGCAGGCAAGGACGCCATGGTGGTGATCGCGCCACCGTTGTTTGACCACATCGCCGGGCTCGAACATGTGCTGTCGCTACTGGACCGCGAACGAGCCGCCATTGCGGCAGCTGCTACGCGGGGCGCGCTGGTGGTGGCGCCGTTCACGGCAGTGGCACTTCTGGTAGCCATGGATTTGCCGGCGCAGCGCAAGCTGGCGGTGCCGTGGCTGATTGCCAACTGGATGCGGCTGAGCGAACCCGCGCGACGGTTGCAGGCCGACCAGCCAGTGGTCAAGAGCGGCAACCTGCTCAGTTCCCGCGCGCTGGATCGCATGCATGCGCTGTTGCTGCAGGCGGTGGCGCATATCGCCGGCAACCCTCTGGCCCGTACGCTGGGCAATGCCCTACTGGACCAGCCCGAGCGCGGCGAGGCAGTCAACATCTGGCTGAAGACGGGCGATGCCCCGCGCCTCAGCGTGGTGCTGCGCGCGCGCCGCTACCTGCAGCAACATCTGGCCGAGCCCTATGACCTGTCCCGGCTGGCAGCGGTGGCGTCCACCAGCGAACGCACACTGCTGCGGCATTTCATGAAGACAGTGGGCATGTCGCCGCTGCAGTTCCTGCACAGGTTGCGGGCTGAGCGCGCCTGCCATCTGCTGGAAGTCTCCACGCTCAGCCTGACCGCCATTGCCGAACAATGCGGCTACCAGGACATGTCCGCCTTCCGCAACCTGGTGCGCCGCCATACGGGCCAGACGCCGGGCGCGCATCGGCGGGCGCATTCGGTGCGGGCGGAATTGCGGGCGGGCTGAGGGGGACTGAGGTCGTGAACTTAATGAATGTGTCGCCCGGCTGTCGATGGCGGATGGGCCAATCTGGCACTGCGCCGCTCGATGCAGCGGTGGCGGGCTGGGGCCACAGAACTGCCCGCGCTCCCTTGCTGCGTAATGGATCCACCCGGCGGGGCGCCCCGCCGTGAGCCGGATGTTAGGTGGATTCGCCTACAGCGCGCCCCGCTCGTTAGCCACAAAGTTGTTCGCATTCCTTCTGCGCTGCAGCCCGGCGCTCATCGATGTACTTCGCTAGATCTTGGACGTGGACGCCCTTGGCGCTCTTGTTCGACGCCTCAATTCGTACGACCGGAAGGCGAATTTCTCCCTGGCTGACTTTGCGCAATAGCTTCTCGGCGCTCAGGTGCGAGAAGTAGTCCCGCGCCACCATGTCGATGGGCACCACGGCGGTTGCCCCATACTGCGCCAATAGAATGAAGATTGTGGTCATTTCGCCTCTCGAGTTCTGCAGGTCAATTCGATGGTTCGTTGTGCTACTTCGGTGATGCTAGGATTCACTAAAGACGTACCTGCGGCGTCCTTCTCTGGAGACCGACATGCCACGGTTCGAGGCTCGGATCAGTTGGTTCGGCGCTGGCGTAGTACTTGGTGCTGCGCTCGCGGGGGCATGCTTTGCACTCGCGCGCCAGAGCCAGAAGCAGATCACTGGTGGGGCGCATGACGACGCCAGCATTCGGCAGGCTGACGAAGCGAGTAGCGCCGGCAAACGATCTGATGCCCTGGCAACCGACATCTTTGAGTTCAAGGGCCACGTGATCCACATTTTTTGTCACTTGGTCACTGGCGGTCTGTACAAAGCATCCTGCGATATTTGGGAGGACGGTGCCGTTGTCCTGGAGGCCGGCGCTGTAGGCACCACCTATCCCACGCCGGAGGAGGCTAAGGCAGCAGCTCATGGATGGGCTAAGCATTGGGTAGATAGCAACGGCTGAATACCCTGCCAATGTGTTCGCCGGACACATTTAGCGCACGCCGCCCGGTGTGCCGGCCAACTCCGCCAGGAGTCGCCGCCGCACCTCGGTCGCCCGACTCTGCGAGCATCCGAGGTACTGGGGTCTCGCTCGAACGGACGAAGTCTCCTCGGGCAGCCCGACCGATTTCGCGCGATTGACGGGGTCGTGAATCAATCCCCTTTTCAGTGGTCAGTGGTGTTGGCTGACCGGTGAAATCGGATCTCAGTGAAGGTGCAACGCGGCGCTTTGATGGCCATGGCAGCTGGTGGCTGGCTTGCGATTGAACCGCCACAGCTGGTTTGGCCACTGTGCCTGGAACTGCCGGTTGACCCGATCCAGCGGGCATGCAGCCATCTTGTCGCCAATCTTCGTGCGCACCGGCTTGCCGCGCATGGCGCCGCGCAAACCGCACTGGCGCATGCGGCGGGGAGCGGACGGAAGACCGATCGACTCTTCTAGGGAATGAGAGGCCGCCCATGGCCGGATTCCGCCCCATGTGCAGCAAGCGCTTCGAGTCCCAAAGCAGACATTGAAGTATGGCGCGCAAAGCAACGTACGGTATTCTGGCGCGGCTTCCGAAGAATGCAGGATTGCCACACGGCTTGAAGAAGGCAGCAGCGTGTAAACTACTGTGCTACCGTTTTTTTGTTTGGCCCATGACGATCACTATCAACGAAGACCTCCGTGCCTATATCGATCCACTGACAGAAGACGAATACGCGGCACTAGAACGCAGCTTACTCTCCGAAGGGTGCCGGGATGCACTGGTGTTGTGGGGCAATCTTCTTGTGGACGGACATAACCGCCACAGCATCTGCCAGAAGCACGGCATCCCTTTCAATACGGTACAGAACCAGACGTTCCAGTCCATGGACGATGTGCACCTGTGGATGATCGACAATCACCTCGGGCGGCGCAGCGTATCGGATTTCCAACGAGGCGTGCTCGCTCTGCGGAAGAAGGAAATCGTATCCGCGCGTCTGGCACATGCGCGAGCCCAGCAATGCTCTGCAAAGCCTGCCGGGGCTGATGTCGCCACGCAATCCGGGGCCGATCCAGCGTGGACTCGCGAGGCGGTTGCGCGCACGGCGCGGGTGAGCAGTGCGACGCTTGGTCAGATCGAGAGAATCCAGAAGACGGCTGCGCCCGAGCTGGTCAGCGCAGTAAAGGCGGGCGTGATTTCTATTAATGCTGCGGCTGCCGTAGCCTCCTTGCCTGGCGAGAAGCAGGTAGCGGCTGTTGCTGGAGGCAAGAAGGAACTGCGCCAGGTGGCGAGACAGGTGCGCGAGGCCCGACTGCCAGTCAAGCCTGAACCGGCGCCCCCACCCAGCGACGCCACACCCGATCAACTTGCAATTCACCGCCTGACGCTATTGGTTACAGAGCTCACAGAAGAGCGGGATCAGCTGAAAAAGAAGGTGCAGCACTTGACGATCGCACTTGCGGAGACCCGCGGCGGGCAATAATTTGCTGCGCGTAATTTCATGAATGGCCACGGTGACATGGTTCACCGTCGACCACCCTCAAAAGGGAGAGCGCGCCAAAGTGGGGCTAGGATCAGTTCACCCTCAAGAGGATAATGAAATCTCCATCCTGTAACCGCGAATCCCGAAGACGCACGCCACCTGATCGGCCCGGTGCCGGCGCTGATTCTGGAGTAAAGGGTTTTCAACGGGAATCGCTAACAATTCGCCAGCCGCCACTTCCGCGGCGATTGAGAACGGAGATAGCAGCGTGAAACCTGGCAGGCTGCTGAAGTACCTCCAGCAGAAGTCAGCCTGGAGTGGGGCATAAGCGTTCGGCCGGTCATCATCAGCCTTTGCGGTCATTTGTACTTTCCCGGTAGCCGTCACGGCGAGTGACCGCTTCGTCGCGTCACATCCGAAACCTGATGGCTAGCGCCTCGGGGACACATCGGAGCAGGCGAGCGATTATGACCTACACTAAAAGAACGTCTTTCGCGTGCTCGCGTGCCGCTTTGACGCAATGCAACGTCGCCGGCAGTCGATTGAAGCGGGCGAATGACGATGGCACGGGCAACACACCGTCATCTGCTGCCTGAATTCATCTGGAACTGATGTTCAAGAAGGGGGCATCATGTTGCAAGCCAGTGAAATCCAAAGGCGTTTTACTCATCTGCAGCAAACCATCAGCGAGGCCTCACGGACCTGCCACGCCGACACGGCGATTCCAAAAGACTTGATGAACTGGGTGGATGAGCTCGATAAGGAATGTCAATCGGCAAAGAAGGTCATGTCGTCCAAGGATGAGGATCGGATCCGGCAGTGCGTCGATGATCTTGAACGGATCGGTGATCGTGCAGAGCGCGCTTGCCAACAGGCCGGCGGTCTCGACGCCAGGATCAAGGATGCAGTCAGTTCGATGCATTCTGAACTTTCTGACCTGAAGCGTCAACTGCACTGACCTACCCGACAGCCCCGGTCCAACCCGCCGGGGCTATTTTCACTTCGCCGCCGTCAAGACGCACAGCAATGCTTCCGCTTGACGTGCGGCAGTTTGCGCGATCGGCTTCCTGCTCGCCGCCTCCCATTAAATGTGAAATCCTGCACCGTCTTGCCCAGGTGGGAACGCTTCTACGTCCTCGATGAGAAGAAGAACAGGCCTGTCGCGTTGCTCGACCGCCACGAGTGGATGCACTGGATGCCTGAGAACGAACTGATCTTCCGCATCGGCCAGTTCAACGGGCGCGCGGCAGGCCAGACGGTTGGCCAGGCGCACTTTCATGTGCGCCCACGTTGGGTGTCGCGCTACGCTTGCACGCATGCAAAATTACCGAAACTGCCAGGTGAAGCCTTCGCTCAGCACATTCGTGAGCGGCCTGTATAACACGAGTAAGTGCCCGGGAAATCTAACGCCGAAGCCCACGAATTAGGGCAATGCTGATTAAGTCCTCCAATTCGTGAGGAGAAGCGTTATTTGAAGAATCACGAGCGCAGCAAGAGATGAACAATGAAGCAGATGACGTTGGCAGCGGGTGCAGATCAAGGGGCGGGATTCGAGCAATACCGTAAGTCAACGCGACGTGAGGCATTTCTGGCGACGATGGAGACGATCGTGCCGTGGGCGGCGTTGTGCGCGGTGATCGAGCCGTACTATCCGAAGGCGGGCAACGGCCGGCCGCCCATTGGCCTGGAGCGGATGCTGCGCATCCACTTTTTGCAGCACTGGTTCAACCTAGCGGATCTGGCCTGCGAAGAGGCGCTGTATGACAGCGCCAGCCTGCGCCGCTTCGTCGGGATTGACCTGGGTCGTGAACCGGTGCCGGATGCCACCACGCTGCTGAAGTTTCGCCGCCTGTTGGAAAAGCACAAGCTTGCGGAGCACTTATTCGCTGAGGTGGGCCGGATCCTGCAAGCCAGCGGCGTGAAACTGAAAACCGGCACCATTGTGGATGCCACGATCATCGGTGCCCCCAGCTCGACGAAGAATGAAGAGAAGGCGCGCGACCCCGAGATGCACCAGACCCGGAAAGGACAGCAGTGGTACTTTGGCATGAAATTGCACATTGGCGTGGACAGCCAGAGTGGGTTGGCCCATTCGGCAGTCGTGACGCCGGCCAATGTCCACGACAAGCATGCGCTGCCCCAGTTACTGCATGGGCAGGAACAGCGTGTCTATGGTGATAGTGCCTACGCCAGTCAGCAGGAGCTGATCGCATCGAAAGCTCCCCACGCCAAGGACTTCACCAATCAGCGTACTCGCAAGAACGGCCAGATTGACGAGGTGCAACGCGGGAAGAACCGAAACAAATCGAAGATCCGTGCCCGGGTCGAACATGTCTTTGCCGTGGTCAAGCGCCTGTGGGGCTTCACCAAAGTCCGCTACCGCGGCCTGAAAAAGAATGCCGGCCGGGCCTTCACGGCCCTGGCGCTGGCCAATCTTTACCTGAGCCGAGGACATCTGATGGGGGCAGTCCGCCCATAAAGGGCGAATGCGGGGCGAGCGCCTCGCCGACACACCCCGCTGGGGGGGCGGCAAGCCAAAATCTCGTCATCAGAGCCAATTTTCCTGACCGAGCACGTTGTTATCCGCCTGAACGCCTCAATTCACCCGGCTTGTTCAGCGTAGCCTTAGGCTCGTGTAGTCTCTTCTGGTCGCGCAGGATGACGGCCGGGGCGAATGCAAGCAGAATTGCAGCATTCACACACTCGAGCTCACCATGACTAACCTCGACCCAGTGGCGATCGTCAACTGGCACGCGCATGTGTATTTCGATGCTTCAAGCCGCGATGCGGCGTGGGCGTTCAGGGAAGCCATCGCGATACGCTTCGGTGGCGTCGCGCAGATAGGCCGTTTCCATGAACGCCCGGTAGGTCCCCATCCGCTGTGGTCGTATCAGCTCGCGTTCGACCGCGCACACTTCGGTAGCATTGTCGAATGGCTGACGCTGAACCACGGCATGCTGGATATATTTCTCCATCCGAACACGGGCGACGCATTGCGCGATCATCGCGACGCCGCCATGTGGATCGGCCACTCGCATCGGTTGAACATGGCGGCGCTGGGCGGGTAGCCAAACCGACAGTTTTCCGTGTTCAACACGCTACGGACCAATTTGGCGCTGTGCCCTCGTGCAGCGGTCGTTTCACCCGCAGCTCGGTCTCTTCGAGAGCGGTCGTTCGATTAATGTCGTACAGAGCCTGGATAGAGGCCGTAGCGGTCAGGGCTTTCGTGCCTCACGTCTGACGCGCTCAAGGTATTTCCCTGATGCGGCGTCGATCCGCACGGTGTCGCCCTCCTTGATGAACTGGGGAACGAGAACTTCCATGCCGTTCTCGAGCGTGGCCGTCTTGAAGGTAGAGGTTTCATGCTCGCGCAACCCGGGCGGCGTGGCGACGACTGTCAAGTCGACAGCCGGGGGAAATGCGATAGTGACCGGCTCGCCCTCGTGAAGCTGCACCGGGATCCGCATATTGGGCTGGAGAAACCTCTCGTATGCGCCGATGGTTACCGTGGGCAGACTGATCTGGTCGAAGGTGTCGGGATTCATGAAGTAGAAGGCGACACCGTCGGTGTATAGATATTCCATCTCCTTATGTTCGAGCGCGATGTCCTCGAGCTTGTCGCTCGGGTGTAACCGCAATGCCTTGGCATGATTGGTTTTCAGGTTCTTGACCTTGGCGAACACCGCGCCACCCTGCTGCCCGCCGCCGGCGTGGTGCTCGGCGCTGGCGACGCTGTGGAGTTCGCCGTCGAGCATGATGACCATGCCCGCCTTCAGTCCGGAAGCTTCGACCATTTGCTTGCCTCCGCCCGGTCGGGAGGATGACGCTATCAGCCTAGCACTGCGGCGGGGCTTCGGCAACCGGCCGCAGCAACGGCCTCTGGACTTTGCGTCACACCAAGGCTGATGAATCGGTCCTGCGCCTGAACTCGCGTGGGGACCGGCGCGGCGCAATGCGCTGTCGGCGAACTCGGAAAAAGGGGTCATGAGACGCTTTCGACTTGTCCGTCAACTTGTATCCTGCATGTATCGCATTCAGTACCGCGGCAATGTCTCTCCCGTGGCTGGCACCGTTGCCGAAGTGCATAATGTTCCCGTTGCGGCCGGATTTGTCGGGCTCGTGTCTCTGCGGGCGAGGATGTTTTTTTGCGCCAACCCGGCTCGCCGCGCAGTAGAAACGGCGACGCCCGGCGAGTTGGCAACGATCCTGCTGATGTGTTGATCACGGTGCATGGCCGGTCTCGGGAGCGAATTGCATGCTGACTGCGCACATCCCCGACCTGGCTGCGGCGTTGGAGCGCCATGTGAAAGTTCTTGCCCGAGACATCGGCGAACGCAACGTGTTCCGGCCGGACGCGCTGCAGGCGGCAGCCGACTATATCGTGCAGCAATG
The DNA here is from genome assembly GCF_044627735.1 of Cupriavidus sp. CuC1. Classification (NCBI taxonomy): domain Bacteria; kingdom Pseudomonadati; phylum Pseudomonadota; class Betaproteobacteria; order Burkholderiales; family Burkholderiaceae; genus Cupriavidus; species Cupriavidus sp. CuC1. The sequence continues at coordinate 84,088 of NZ_JBIUHC010000023.1, forward strand.
GACCAGGCGTGGCTGTGCAGTGACGCGTCAGGACTATCAGGTGCGAGGCGTCGCCTGTGCCAATATCGAGGTTGCGCTCGCAGGTTGCGTTCAGGCTGACGAATTCATTGTACTGGGCGCGCATTACGACACCGTGCGCAACAGCCCCGGGGCGGATGACAACGCCAGCGGCGTCGCCGCGCTGCTCGAAATCGTGGGCATGCTTCAGGCTCTCTCGCCCCAGTACACCGTGCGCTGCGTTGCGTTCGTGAACGAGGAAGCGCCGTTTTTCTTCCGCGGGGACATGGGCAGCCTGAGGTACGCGAGAGCCGCGCGGCTGCGCGGGGATCGCATTCGCCTGATGCTTTCGCTCGAGATGCTGGGCTACTACCAGGACGAACCTGGCACCCAAAGGTATCCACCTCTACTACGTTACTTCTATCCGGCGCGCGGCAACTTTATCGCCTTCGTTTCCAATCTTCGCTCGGCGCGCCGGCTGCGATGGATCGTCGACGCGTTCCAGGCCTCGTCCAGTTTTCCGCTCGAAGCAGCGGCGCTGCCGTGGTGGGTACCCGGAGTCGCGTTGAGCGATCACTCTTCCTTCTGGCGCCTCGGCTATCCGGCCGTCATGGTGACGGACACCGCCTACCTGCGCAATCCGCACTATCACACCGCGCACGATGTCCCCGCGACGCTTGACTATGGTCGCATGGCCGCGGTGACGCGCGGGTTGGCCGCGAGTGTCGCGTCGCTGGGGCCGAGGGGCGCGAGCCTGGCAAGGCGTAGGCCGCAGGAAAAAGGGTGAACTGCGGCCGTGCGCGGCCGCGACAGCTCAGCGCGCAATGCCGCGAGCGCCTGCTCGGCCTTCTGGCGCAGCATGCGCTCCTGGTCGATTTCGCGCAGCGCTCCGTGGCCTCGGCGCGCTCCTGCGCGACGGCCACTTGCTCGCGGGTGCGCGCCAGGTCCATCGAGAATTGGGTTCGCCAGTCCTGCAATTGCCGCTCGAGCGCCTCGACCTGGCGGGTTCCCGCCTCATAACGCGCCTGCGCAGCCCGCATAGGCCTGGTGCTCGGCCTCCAACTCCCCCTGCAGCGCCGCGCGCGCCTGCTGGCGGCATCGAAGTCGGCCTCTACATGCTTCAGGAACGAGAGAACTTGGAAATTGCTTACCGGATCGCCCCCCTCACTCCGACATTCAGCCAGGCTTTAACGAGCCTTCCACCCGACAGGAACCGACTGCGGCACCGCGCTGCTTGGCCTCGCTCCACTTCGGGGAAACCGGGACGGTCTGGCATCGGTTGCTCAGTTCATGCTCATCGAGCAGTAGCGGCAGGTGTTGTCCTTGGAAGCGCTCCCGAATGACCGCTTCGGCCATACACGCGGCAAAGCTGCAGATTGGGTAGTCCTCAGGACTCCATACAACGGGCACTCGGCATTTCGTTAGCGTCCACAGCGCCTTCGGAGATATGCCGATTCTGCAGGTGGCTGTGCATCGCCTCGCAGCGAATCAACATCGTCGCTGCGGGTTCCCCGTCAGCGCCGGGACTGCCAGCTTCCGCGGCGACCCGCAGATAGACTTGCCGGGAGACAACGGCGATGATCACAAGGATGGTGCCGACGCCGAACGCTCGGACTGCAAGGAGGAGGTATTGCGCCATGGCGAAACTGCACCTTATAGCAGGGAGGAGATTGGCAGTGAGACTACACGAGGATGTCTCGCGACGGTGTCACGCCGTTGCAGGGTTGACAAATCCGTTTCGTCACGGCGGGCGGGAACGTGCGCTACATGACACCGCATGGCAGCACTGAAAAGAATGTCTCGAAAATCGATCTTGGCTTTACCGAGCGACCACTACTGGGCCACGCCACACGCGCCCTTCCCGCTGGACGGCCCAAACGGCCATGAGGAGGTTTTTCCCGGCGCCCAATGCGTCAGCGACGGGAAATGGGTCACCTTCTATAAGGACGGGAAGAAGTATCGGCGTGCAATGCCGTGTATGCCGCCGCCCATTTCGACTTTGCACCGGTTCCCACCAACCGCTCGCCGACGGACAACAGAGGGTCGGACGGTTCTCCAAGCCGTGGGGTACGTTTCGCCCCCTCCCAACAGTCGAGTCCATTTTTCGCACATCGGGCGCGCTGCACCACTGAGGACCGCCCCGCCATAGAACAACGGATCTACTTTGCCGGCCTGCTCTGCATCCTCGTCGCTCTGAGGGGATAGCATCATGCGAGAGCCATCCACCCGGGCGCCGCCGGCGGGGGTGTTAAAAAGCCCGCTCGATGCGGGAGGCCGCCAGAAGGCAGCTATAAGTAAAAGAAAAAGCAATCCTCAACTAGTGTCCTGAGTCAGAAATTCGTAGACAAAATCGCCTGATGCTGGCGAGGATGTCATCGGCTGACTTCGTCCACACGAAAGGGTTGGGGTTGGCGTTGTTCAGGTCAAGGTATTGGCGGATGGCTTGCTCAAGTTGTCGGGTTGAGCGATGCGTGCCGCGGCGGATGTATTGTTCGGTAATGGTTGCAAACCAGCGTTCCACCTGATTGATCCATGAGGCGGAGGTCGGTGTGAAATGAACATGGAAGCGCGGATG
>NZ_JBIUHC010000024.1:0-86203 GCF_044627735.1 Cupriavidus sp. CuC1
TTGGTATGACGAGATTTCGGCTCGACCCGCAGTCGTCACCGCCATCGCAAAGACCTTGGCGCTCGCTCAGTAGTGCGCGCAACGTTCCATTTTTCAGCCATCTACACAATGCGACTAGGTTCAGTCCGCAGTCGATCACTCAGGAGAAGTGTTATGAATGACCGTATCCATGAACTGCTTCATCGCAACCTTCAGGAGGTTTTCGGTGAAGGCGATGCAGCACGTCGTCGCGAGGCCATCGAGGAACTCTACACCGAAGACTGCGTGCTCTACGTGCCACCGGGCACGTTCACCGGGCACGAGGCTCTCGACAAATTCGCCGGAGATCTCTTTAGGCATCGTCAAAACATCTTGATCACGCGGATTTGGGTAAAGCTGCCGACCTTTGCGTTTCGCGAAGTGGTTGTCGCCATGTATTGCAACGTCAGCGCAGCGTCAATGCCAGGCACCATCGCGGTATAGAACGCACCGGCATTGAGCGATCGGTATCGGCTCGGGCCCCAGGGATTGTTCGAGTCGTCCTGGTACTGTTGAGCGAAGACGGTGTGCAGTCCGAATACGCCAATCCCGGTCTTGTATGCCGCCGCGCCCTCCAATCCGATCCAGTTTCCGCTGCGGAGGTCATTGTCCCGATTCTTCGTATTCAGGCCCAAGGTCACCTTTGCCGTGAGAGCGATATCCGGCGTTGGCAGGTAGGCCACTTGCACCGCCGGCCGCAGCGTATAGAAATTACCAGTGCCTATGTCGGGTGCTGGCGATGCGTTGTAGCGTCCTGTCGGAATGACGAGGGACGCGCCCAGCAATACGCGCAGTTGTTCAGTCGTATAGAGCCAGCCGCCTTGCAACTCCAGGTCCCCGATGCCCGATATGTCGCCAGTGGATCTGGCTGCCTCGCCGGCAAGGCCTGACTGATATGCCGCCCCGAACTGGCTCGCGATGGCCTGCTGTGCGGCCGCAGGGACCGCGGGATTCGCCTGCACGGCTGGCGTTGCGGCCGTTGCCCTGACCGTTTGTGTCTTGGCGCCATAGGGCAGAACGCCGCCGAACGCGAGGCGGCCGCCGCCATAGTCCGCGTCGGTAATGTAGCCAATGCCAAGGTTGAATAGCTTGAAAGTGCCTGAGGCATGGATCTGGGCGGTACTGGCGCCATACGTGGGATACGCTGTCACGGGTGTCGGGGAGGGAAGTGGAATGGCTCCGCCGGGGACCGGCTTTGTCAGTACGTTGCCGTCGTTACCGGTCACCTTCCTGATGTCGATATAAGTCGCAGCGACACCCACTGCGAGCCCGGCGGCATCCGGGGGTGTAAACATTTCCCCTCCGATGCTGCCTGCTATGTTGTACCGTACCTGGAAGTCTTCTGCGGCATGCGCGGTCATGCTGGCAAGGCAACCAATTGCCGAGAGGGAAAAACAATAAACAGAAATCTGCCGCACGAGGGTCTCCTCCTTGTCATTGAGATTGCGTGGAAAATGCCCCGTCCGCCATGAGCCATGGATTGGCTATGGAAGGTTGTCTTCTATCTACGGGGCGACTAGTGCTTCAGGCGGCCTGGACGAGGCGCATGTCGAGGCGTAGGTGTGGCGGTTCGATCAGGTCAAGGGCACGCTGGAGAATGTGCTCGGCCTGGGAGGCCGGGCCTTCGGCGAGCACGCATCGGTCCGGGCGGACCACCACCATCCAGTCGAGCGGGGCCAGTCGGGGCAACACGACCGCATCCAGCGCCTCGAGACGCCGGCCTTTGGGAGCGAGATGCTGCGCCTGAGCACGTTGGCACCATTGTCCACACCTTGCCGCCTGCGAAGGACCAGCGCGCCATTGGCTCAGGAGACAGCCGCGTCGCGGGGTCGAAGCCGAATCCGATGACTGCACATTCAAGCCCCAGGCAATCGTCGCTAAGTGTCGGGATGCCGCTTTCTGCCGGTCGGACCCAGCCCTGTGGAAAGCTCGAACCTGCACGCAGCTTCTCGGTGCCGCGCACGCGCACAAACAGACCTTTGTCGAAAGTGACCAGCATCGGATGTCCGTGGACAATTCTCGCGCTGTTGATACGCGCAAAGCGGCCGAAAGGCGGCGAACGGTATTGCACCTTGGGGACATCTGTATGCACGCCAGGTGGCAGCCGACTCTCCGGGCAAGACTCCGGCTGACGGAGTACTCCAGTCGTTTTGGGCATGAGGTCTCCAACCGCCGCGCGGTCCGTTTGTCATGGTTTTGGATTGGCGCCGTGCATGCTGGTGCCGCCAGGAAGGGGTCACGGCGCTTGCGACGTTGGCGTGTGGGGGCGAGCAACGTCACTCATCAATCTAATAATAATAGAGGTGTCAGGATGACTGATGTGTCGTTAACACCTAGGTGGTGCGGAAATGCGGGTTGGTCGCCCACCCCGCCGTGCCCAGTGTGCGGGGCGTTTCACATCTAGCGATCAAGCGATTGCACGCCGGCTGCTAAGGGCCCCGGTCCCGGGCGTGATCTTGGCCAGCGCTCTGGCCCGCACCCAGCAGCGCCACCACGAAGATATCGAGCCTGGACTACCGGCCGATGCCTTCGACCAGCGCGTAGAGCCGGGTCTGCTCGCGGATGCGCCAGGTCGATCTGCAGTGCGGGCAAACGCCAGCTCGTCTTTTTTTGATATTGACTTAAGTGTCAGGATGACGATAATGTCGTGTGAAACATCGGATGCCACCTATGGCGGCGTCCGGCATTTAGGAGACGCCATGACCCGCCCGCCCCTCAGCGTGCTGCGCACGCCGCCGGCTTTCCCCGAAAGCGCGCTGCCTGCCTTCGTACAGAAGCTCGACCGGGCAGAAGCCCTGGTCAAGGCCCAGGCGCTTGCCTTCCTGATGTTCGAGAAGCGCGACCTGCGCGCGACGGAGACCTTCCTGACGGATTTCGGCATGCGCTGCGTGTCGCGCACCGCCAGCCGGCTGTTGATGCGCGGCGCCGGCCCCCAGCCGTGCCTGATGCTGGCGACGGAAGGCCAGCGCTCGCGCTATGTCGGTGCGGCCTTTTCGGTGCGCAGCGAGGCAGACCTGGTCCACCTCGAGGCCAACGCGAATGCGCGCCGCCTGCCGGCCGACGAGATTCCAGGCGGCGGCGCCGGCGTCGAACTGATCGACCCCGCCGGGAACTTGCTGTGGCTGGTGACCGGGCAGCAGCCGGTCGACCCGCTGCCATTGCGGGACCCGCTGCATTCGCTCACCAACGACCCGGGACAGCTTCGGCGGGTGAATGCTACGGTCCGGCCTCCGCTGGAGCCCGCAGCCGTGGTCAAGCTCGGCCACGTCGTGCTCCAGACCGTCGACTTTCCCGGCATGGCGCGCTGGTATATGCGTCATCTCGGCCTGATCCCAACCGATATCCAGTATCTGGAGGACGGGTCACCCAATCTCTGCTTCTTCCGCCTGGACCTCGGCAGCGCGCCCGCGGACCATCACGCCCTGGTGCTCGCCGGCGGTATCGAGGAGAAATACGAGCACAGCGCATACGAAGTGCTTGACCTCGACGCGCTCGGCCAGGGCCACAACGTGCTGCGCGTGAACGGCCACCGCCATATGTGGGGTATTGGGCGCCATGTCCTCGGCAGCCAGCTGTTCGATTACTGGTTCGATCCGGACGGCATGGAATTCGAGCACTACGCCGATGGCGATGTTTTCACTGCCGATCGAGAAGCCCACTACGTGCCGCTGGAAATGTCCGGCATCTGGGCATGGGGCGACGACGTCCCCGCCAGCATGGGCGTCAAGCGCAATCTCGCCACGGTGTTCCGGGTTGCGCGGCTGCTGCGCGCCGGCCGGCTCTCGGCCGCGCGGCTGAAGCTGCTTGGGCGCGCGATGACCCAGGCGCGACCCTGGCTCTGAGCCTGCGCTCCCGCTCCCGTACGAACCTCCCTCACGTCAAGGAAAGAAAATGTCCGTCAAAGTCGTCCGATATATCCACGGCGGCGAGCCCGGCTGGGGCGTGGTCCATGACCGCCGCATCGCACCCCTGTCTTGCGGCTCCACCAGCACCGCCGACTTCGTCGCGAATGGCCTCGAAGCTGCGTGGCGCAGCACCCCCGACCAGGCCACGCTGCCGCTCGACGCCGTCACTCTACTGCCGCCGGTCACGTCTGACCGCCAGTTCCTGTGCCAGGGCATCAACTATGCCAGCCATGTGCGTGAGTCCGGCATGGACCCCGACAAGATCGGCTTCAACACGCTGTTCACCAAGGCCCCGTCCTGCCTTGCGCCCGCCGACGCCGACGTGGTGCGGCCGGCGCATGTGCGCCTGCTCGACTACGAAATCGAGCTCGGTCTCGTGGTGCGCAAGCCGCTAAGCGGCGCGGTCCAGGTCGGGCCGGACCAGTTGCACGAGTTCCTCGCTGGCGTGACCATCGTCAACGACATTTCGGCACGCGACGTCCAGCTGCCGCAGGCCCAGTTCTACAAGGGCAAGAGCTACCGCAGCTTCGGCCCGGTCGGACCCTTCCTGGTGCTGTTGGACGCCGAGGAATGGCGGCGCTGGCCCGAGCTCCGTATGCAGCTGCATGTTAACGGGCAGCCCCGCCAGGACGCCTACTGCAGCGACATGATCTACATGCCCCATCAGACGCTTACCGAGCTGTCCGCCCTGCACGACCTGCAAGCCGGCGATCTGATCGCCACCGGCACGCCGGCCGGCTGTGCCGCCCGTGCGCCTGGCAAGCTGGCGATGTGGGTGTTCCGGCATGTGCTGTCCGAGAGCGCGAAGTGGCGCCTCTTCATCAAGAAGGGCCTGTCGAACCCGGCTTACCTGCGGCCGGGCGACATCATGACCGCTTCGATCCGCACCGACGACGGCGCCATCGACCTGGGCGAGCAGCGCAATCGGGTGGTGGCGTCATGAGTCACAGCTATATCGCCGCCATCGACGGCTTTGGCGACGCCTTCGCGTTGGGGCTGCGCCCGGCGGCCTGCCCGCAGCCACGCCAAGGCGAGATCGTGGTGCAGGTGGAGGCAGCGGCGATCAATCCCATCGATGTGCGTCGCCGCGACGGCTATGGCAGCAGGCTCTTCTCTCTCATGGGCGCGGCGCGCATGCCGCTCGTGCTCGGTAACGATTTTGTCGGGACGGTGTGCGCGGTCGGTCGGGGTGTTACCGGGCTGCGCGAAGGCGATGCCGTGTTCGGCGCCAAGCCGCCATCGAGTGCGGGCACGCATGCCACCCATGTCACCATGCGCGCCGAACACGCTTGCCTCAGGCCGTCGTCCATCCCGGCCGCCGCCCTGGCGACGCTACCGTACAACTTCCTGACCGTGACGCGCGCGTTCGCCGACGCCGGGATCTGCCGCGAGACCGTGAACGGGCGTCCCGTGCTCGTGCACGGCGCGACCGGCGGCCTGGGCCAGATCGCAGTCTGGTCGCTGCACAGGCTGGGAGCAAATGTTACCGCCGTCGGCGGACGTAACGGGCTCGATGCCTGCCTGGCCGCCGGCGCCGCCGAACTCGTCAATCGCCACCGCCAATCACTGGCGAGCCTGCCGCGGCATTTTGCCGCCACCCTGAATTTCGCCAATTGGGACGACGAAGCGGACCTGCTGCAACTGCTGGCGCCCGACGCGGCCGGTCACGCGACCACTGTCCATCCGCTGCTCGGCAACTTTGACCGGCTGGGACTGCTCGGAGGCGGCGTGGCCACGCTGGTTGGCAAGCGTGGCAAACACGGCCTGATACCGAAGGGCGCGCGCTATGGGTGGACGACTTTCCGCCCGAACCCTTCGGCCTTGCAGGCACTGGCCGATTGCGCGACGGAGCTGGCCCCGCCTGCGGTGAAGACCTTTACGCTCAGCCAGGCCGGGCAGGCGTACCTGCACGTCGAGCAAGGCCAACCCCGGCGGGCCGTCCTGCTGCCAGGGCGACTCTAAAAAAAAGCCAATACAAGGAGACAATATGCCAGATAGCACACACGATCGCGGGACGCGTACCGGCGGCATCCGGACCCAGGCCGACATCGACGACTTCGAACGCACGCCCTGGCAGGAAAAGCTGCCCGCGCAGAACACTTACGAACTGCTGTGCCAAGCCTGCGACAGTCATCCGGACAAGACCGCGTTGCGCTTCGTCATGACCGGGGCGGCTGACGCGCCAGAATTTGTCGTCGATTACGCAACCCTCAAGGCGCGCGTGACGCAAGCGGCCAACGCCTTCCACCGCGCCGGCATTACAACCGGCACGGCGGTGACGTTGCTGCTGCCCAATCTCCCCCAGACCCATTACGCCTTGCTGGGCGCGCAGGCTGCCGGCATCGCCAGTCCAATCAACCCGATGCTGGAGGTCGACTATATCGCCGCTATCGTCAATGAGACAGGGGCGCAAGCGCTGGTCGCCTGCGCCCCTGTCTCTGACAGCGCGCTCTGGGACAAAGCCGTCGCCGTAGCCGACCGGTGCCCTTCGGTGCGGACCCTGTTCGTCGTCAGCGCTGCGCCGTATCTTCCTGCTGCGGAGCGTGCAAGGGTTGACGCGGCCTTCGACACGGCGTCAAGGCCGTGCCGCGCGGACGTGAAGATGGTCGGCTTCGACCAGGCGCTGGCGGCCGAGCCGTCGGACATGCTGGTTTCGAAGCGCCACATCCTGGCGACTGACATCTGCTCGCATTTCCATACCGGCGGCACTACCGGCCTGCCCAAAGTCGCGACACACACGCATCTCAATGAAGCCTTCGTCGCGTCGATGCTAAAGGCCCTGATCCCGTCGCCAAACACGATCCTGTGCGGCCTCCCGCTGTTCCACGTGAACGGCGCGATGATCACCGGCCTTGCCGCGTTCCATGGCGGCTGGGAGGTCGTGATGCTTACGCCCGCCGGCTATCGGGGCCAGGGCGTGATGCCGAACTTCTGGAAGCTGGTCGAACGGTTCCGCGCCACCAGCTTCAGCGGCGTGCCGACGATCTACGCCGCGCTAGCCGATCTGCCGCGGGAAGGCGCCGACATTGCCTCGTTGCGCTTCGCCTTTTGCGGCGCCGCGCCGCTGCCGGCCGAGGTCGCGCGGCGCTTCGAAGCAGCCGCCGGCATTCCGCTGTACGAGGGCTACGGTCTGACCGAAGGCGCGTGCGTCTCGGCCCTCAATCCGCCGCAGGGCGAACGTCGCCTCGGCACGGTCGGCCTGCGCCTGCCGCACCAGGCAATCGGCGTCTGGAAGGTCGACGGCTCCAGCCATGCCACCGAGCCGTGCGCGCCGGGCGAGACCGGCGTCATCGGCATCAACGGTCCGAATGTGTTTCCCGGCTATTTGCGCGAGCAAGACAATGGCGGCATCTGGCTCAATCCGGGATGGCTCAATACCGGCGACCTCGGCCATCTCGATGCCGACGGCTATCTGCATCTGACCGGCCGTGCCAAGGAGCTGATCATCCGCGGCGGCCACAACATCGATCCGGCGATGATCGAGGATGCGCTGCTGCAGCATCCGGCCGTGGCAATGGCGGCCGCGGTCGGCCAGCCGGATGCGCACACCGGGGAATTGCCAGTCGCCTACGTCACGCTCAAGCCAGGCTTCACCCCGGCTGCCGACGAACTGCTGGCGGCCGCACGCAACCTCGTGCCGGAACGCGCTGCAGTGCCAGCGCGCATCGAGATCCTGCAGGAGATGCCGCTGACCTCCATCGGCAAGGTGGCCCGGGCGGAGCTACGCATGCGCGCCGCCGAGCAAGTGTTCCGAGAGATTTTGGCGCAGGCCAGCACGGCCGCCAGCGTGCGCGTGGGACCGGATATCCGGCGCGGCACCGTCGCCTTCGTCCAATGCCCCGCCGCGGACGTGGCGCGCGTGCAGGATTTGCTCGGACGGTTTCCGTTCCCTCTCGACTTCAACTGCCCGGCGTGAACGCGCCGAGCCCCCTCCCGTAGAGAAACCGCTCATGAATACCACATTGCCCGAGCAGGTCGACGTCCTGCTGGTGGGCCTGGGTCCGGTCGGCGCAACCGCGGCCAACCTGCTGGGACGCTACGGCGTCCGTACCCTGGCCATCGACAAGGCCGCGGATATATTCACCGCGCCCCGAGCCATCGCGCTCGATAACGAAGCGCTGCGCATACTGCAGATGGCAGGGCTCGAGGACGGCGCGTTCGATACGCTGGCCATTGCCAAGGTGCAGATGCATTCGCCGTTGTTCGGCAGATACGCGCGTGCAAACACAGCGGGCACCAAGGACTGCCACCCGCAACTGGTCACGTTCTATCAGCCAGATCTCGAACGCGCCTTGCGCGCCCGCTTAAGCCGCTACCCCTGCGTGAGCATCGCTCTCGGCGCCGATCTCACCGGTTTCGACGACGACGGCGAAGCGGTGCGATGCACCGTGTGCCTTCCCGGCGGCGACACGGCCACCGTGCGCGCGCGCTATATCGTGGGCGCGGACGGCGCCAATTCTCTCGTGCGGCGCCACGCCGGCCTTGCCTTCGCCGGGAAGACCTTCACGCAGGACTGGCTGATCGTCGACGCGCTGAACGTGCCCAACCCGATCGACCACATCGAATTCCTGTGCGACCCGCGCCGGCCTACGCCGCACATGGTTGCCCCGGGCGGTAGGCAACGCTGGGAGTTCATGCTGCAGCCGGGCGAGACGCGTGAGCAGATGGAGTCGCCAGATAAGATCCGCGAATTGCTCGCCCCTTGGTGCAAGCCGGAGGACATCACGATCGAGCGCACAGCGGTCTACCGGTTCCATGCGCGCATCGTCGATCGCTTCTCCAAGGGCCGGGCCTTCCTGGTGGGCGACGCCGCGCATATCACGCCGCCCTTCGTCGGCCAGGGGCTCGTTGCCGGGCTGCGCGACGTGGCCAACCTGTGTTGGAAGCTCGCATGGGTCGTGCAGGGAAGGGCGACACCCGCCATTCTCGAAACCTACGACACCGAGCGGCGCCCACACGCCCGCTCCATCATCAATCTAGCGCTCCTGATGGGCCGGCTGGTGATGCCGGGCAACAGGCTGGCGGCATTCGCCGTCCATGGCACGATGGCGCTGATGCAGCGCATGCCCTGGGCGCGAGCCTTCTTCGAGGACCTGAAGATCAAGCCGCCCGCGCGTTTCAGGCGCGGCCTGTTTCAGCGCGGCAAGACTCGCGCGAGGCTGGTGCGCGGCGGTTTGCTGCCGCAAGGGCTTGTGCGCCGCGGGCCCGGCGCGCCCATCGTGCCGAGCGACGATGTGCTCGGGGCGCGGCTCGTGCTGGCGGGATTCGGCTGCGATCCCGCGCCGCTACTGGACCGTAGCCTCCTGGCGGCATGGCGACAGGCAGGCGGCGTCATCATGCAGCTGCGCCATTGCGGGCAAGGCGAGCATGGGCCGCAGGAGGCGCACGAACGGCACGACGGACATTCTTGGGAGGACATGTCGGACCAGCTTATCCCGGGGGCCGCACCTGTCGGCTGGATCGCAGTCGTGCGTCCCGACCGCACCGTGCTGCATGACGGCCCGCTCGAAGCTGTCGATGACATCGTCCGAGAGTCGCTTGCAATGCTGGGAGAGGGAAGCCCCTTGCCAGACAGCCTGGCTCGCGCGTTGCGCGGTGTAGGCTGACATCGGTTGGACCCGGTCGCGCCGCAGGGCGCTGCTCTACCGCCTACGTGTACATGACGAAATCGACGGGAGGCGGGCAAGTATCCATGGTGCGCGCGTAGCCAGCCTCCTGGGGAGGCAGGAGGCTGGCCCGTGCTGCGGACGGCGGGGGCTCAACAACGGGTGTCATCTCATCGCAGATTTGCGCGGTGTTCCCCCGGCGCTGACCGTGACAGGTGCTCTGGTCATCTTCGAAGTCCTGGTCCAGGCAATACCAGCGCCGCCAGGACTTTCCAGCCGAGTGTTCTCGGCGCCGCCGAAGGCGCGGGTCATTCCGGCTGGATACCGGCGGCTTTGATCACCTCAGCCCATTTCGCGGTCTCGCTTCGCACGAACCCTGCCAGCTCTTCTGGCGTCGATGGGGAGGGTTGGCCTCCTGTCCGGCTGAAGTATTCGGTAGCCTCCGGGCTCGTCAGCCCCTGTCGAATCAGCTGGCTCATACGCGCGACGACCGGTTTTGGCGTGGTGGCAGGGAAGAAGGCGGCAACCCAAGCCGTCATCTCGTACCCTGGCAGGCCGCTTTCCGCCATGGTCGGGACATTGCCGAGCAGGGGATGGCGCCTGGACGTGGTCACGGCGACTGCGCGCAGCTTGCCGTTCTGGATCAGGGGCAGGGCTGGATTGATGTCGGAAATCATGAAGTCGACCTGGTGGCCCATCAAGTCGGTCAGGGCCTGCGGCACGCCCTTGTAGGGCACGTGCAGTGCCGCTGCGCCGCTCTTCATCTTGTAGAGCTCACTGGCGACCCGGGTGGAGGAACTGCCGCTGGCGAAGGACAACTTGCCTTGCCGGTCTTTCGCCAGCGTGGTCAGCTCTGCCACCTTCTGCACCGGGCTGTCGGTTGGCACCACCAAGACCAATCCGCTCTTGGCGATCAACGACACCGGCGCGTAGTCTTTGATGGGATCATAGGGCAGCTTCCTGAAGAGGGACGCATTGGCCGCGTGGGTGGTATTTGTCGTGATGAGCATCGTGTAGCCATCTCCGGGCGCTGTCGCGACCGCCGTGGCCGCGATGAACCCGTTGGCACCGGGGCGGTTTTCCACGACGACGGACTGGCCGGTCTGGGCAGTGATGATCCGCGCGATGTAGCGCGCGGTGTTGTCCGTGCCACTGCCTGCAGGGAAGGGCACCACGACACGGATCGGTTTGGCCGGATACTCGCTCAGGCCATCTGCCCACACCAGTTGCGACGCCGCGGAGGCTGCGACTAGTCCGGACAGCAGGGCGAGCATGCGTCGCCGGGGAAATCGCTGGATCATCTTGTCTCCTCCCGTATCTTGGGATCTGATTGATTCACTTGGCCGAGCTTGCGTCAGGTCAGCGGATCGTGTGCGCGAATGACAATCAGCTCGCGCTTCCCGCCTGCCGATTCGAGGCTGAGTTCCGCACCGTCGGGAACGTAGACCCACTCCCCGGTCCCGGCGGCGAAACGCTCCCCTTCGATGCGCCCGTGGATCGTGCCGCTACGAACGAAGAGCACCTGCTCGGTCTCGCCAAGCCTGTGTGGCTCGGCGCCGCCATCTGGATCAAGGTCGACCATGTAGATGTCGAGAAACCGGGAATCGACGGTCTGGCGTGTGATGACCGGCCTGGCGAGCGCGCCACGGTAGTGCGGCAGCTCGATCGCTTCGATGCTGATTGGAACGTCGCAGACATCGGCGGCACCGGCCTGAAGGCGTGGGTCGTCCGGGCCGGTCGCGATCACCGCCGCGCTCGGGTTTTCGCTGTACGGCGGAGCGTAGACCACCATCACCTGTACCGGTTCGTCGCCGATGACCTCGAAGCGATGGAAGACGCCGGCCGCGTTGAAGCTCCAGTCCCCTGCGCGCAAGATGCGCTGTTTTCCGGGTAGTTCGCCGATACCCTCGCCGGCGAGCAGGAACGACGCCTGCTCGAGGTCCGGGTGTGCGTGCGGCAACGCGCCTTGGCCCGGGGAAATCGTGCCCAGCAGGACCTCGAGCCGGCGCGCGCCGACAGTCTCCTTGCCAATGATGCGCTGGTTCGCCGTGCCCGTGTGGTTGGCCGGTGCGTACGCGGGCACGTCGATGGCCCTCCGTACAAAGGATGATGTCATTTCGATGTCTCCTCGTTCAAATAGTGAAGTCTGTCGCTCAGCGGCGGCTGTCAGGGATGGCCAGCGCCGGGTAGTGCTCGGTCAGCTTGGCTGGAATCTCCAGATCCAGGATGAAACGGTCGCCGCGGTACCAGAACTGCCCTGCCAGAAGCACATTGCCGTCGACGTCCAGCGTCGATCGGACGATCCTGGCGATTGGCGCCCCGAAGCCATAGGCGAGATCGCGTGCCAGGATATAGTCGGCCGGCTCAACCGTCATGGTCTGCTGCATCATGCCAAGGCGGTCGCCTTCGACCTGGCGCAGCAGATGACCGAGTTTGTGTTGCTTTTCGCCACCGCGGGGAAAGCGGGCAAAGACCGACGAGGCCACATACATCTCGACCAGGCAGAAGGGCGTGCAGCCATGTACATGCAGTTTGCGCACCATCACATAGCTGTCCAGCGGCGTGCCGCGCCGGACCAGGCCCGGCCGCAACGCCACGCCCTCGCGCATTTCCAGGATGCGGATTTCCAACTCGCTGCCATGGGCCGATTCGTCATTGATGGCGGAGCGCAGCCCTTGTCCGGGTTCTGATGGCTGCTTGATGACGTGCGTGCCACGACCGCGCTGGCTGCTGACCAGCCCCTCTTCCGTCAGCGCGGCAAAGGCCTGGCGCACGGTGACTTTGGCGATCCCGTAGGTTTGCGCGAGGCTATCCACGGTTGGCAGCTGCATGCCCACCGGGTACTCGCCCGAAACGATCCTATGTCGGATGACGCTGGCCAGTTGTCGATATCGCGTCACGCCGCCGGTGCCGTCGTCGGCGAGAATGACGCTCTCGTTAGCAGCTGCGTTGGACGCATTCCTCGTCACGACAACAGCTCCCGCGGCACGCGCACCGGCATGGTCAGCAGGATCTGCGCCATGCCCTTTCCGAGCGGATCATTGCGCAGCGACGCCATGCCGCCGCCATCCAGGGCCGACTCGCAGACAAAGTTCATGGCGTCGAAGCCGGGCAGGTCATAGCATGTCACCGGCCCCTTCACCAGGTACCCAAGCCAGTCCGCCACGCGCGCCACCGTCACTTCGGCCCGCAGCACGGGCAGGTACGCCGGCCGGCGGGCGATCAGCCCGATGTTCGAGGTATCCCCCTTGTCGCCGCTACGAGCATAGGCAAGCCGTATCAGCGGAACTTCGACGGTATCGTGTTCCGCAGGGACAGCGCCCGTTTGTTCAGCGACTGCGGGTGCCGCGGGCGCGACCGGTGCCGACGGGCTGCCTGAAGGAATGGTGACGCCGCTGCGTACGCCGTCCATCACCACCGCCGGGGCCAGGGCGCTCTTGTCGAGCAGGAATGCATACTGGCGGATCGATGGCGAGGGACTGGAACGCCCACCAGCCGAGCCCGTCGTGCCCGGCGCCCAACTGGTCCCCGCCGCGGCAATTTCCCGCGCGAACAGTTCCAGCGCCGCCTTCTCGGGATGCATGACCGCCAGCCGCATCACCGCCTCGCGGGTGTGCCGGACGGCGGCATGTGGCCCAAAGCAGGACTCTGCTCCCAGCACCTCGATCCGGGTGCGACTGTAGTCCCCCCACCCGTTCTCCCCGAAAAGCTTGCGCGTGCGGGCGAGGATCGCCTCCGCCGTGCGTTCCGCCTTGGCGACCGCGTCGACGCCAACGATGGAAAGCTGCGCGTTGCAGCGAAAGCCGTCGACATAGGTGGCACAGACCTTGTAGGCATTGCTCGGGGCCCGCCCGCGTGCGCCGCTTACTTCCACCAGGTCCGGTGCGGCCTGCCGAAGGGTTACCTGCGTGAAATCGCAGGTGACGTCTGGCAGCAGGTAGGTGGCCGGGTCGCCGATCTCGTACAGCACCTGCTCGCCGACCGTCGCGGTATTGACCAGTCCCCCGGTGGCGGGGGGCTTGCCGACAACGAAGGTGCCATCGGAACGGCACTCGACCACCGGATAGCCGATGTCGTGCCAGTCCGGGACGCTTTCCCAGTCGGTATGCAAGCCGCCCGTCGCCTGGCACCCACACTCGATGATGTGGCCGGCCAGACTGCCTTGGGCCAGGCGATCATAGTCGTCCGCATGCCAGCCGAACTCGTGCATCAGCACGCCCAGTGTCACGGCACTGTCCACGCAGCGTCCGGTGATGACGATCTGGGCCCCCTGGTCCAGCGCCTGCCTGATCGGCAACGCGCCCAGATAGGCATTGGCGCTGACCACGTGCTCTGGCAAGGGGCGGCCTTGCTGCATGTCTTGCACACCGGCTTCGCGCAGCTGGGGAAGCAGGGGCATCACGTCATCGCCTTCCACCACGGCAATGCGCAGCGTCAGGCCCTGTTCCGCCGCCAGAGCGGCAATGGCCTGCGCACACCCGTGCGGGTTCATGCCACCGGCGTTGCTGACCACGCGGATCCCGCGCGCGGCGATCTCCCCGATCAGGGCCTTCATTGTCACCGTCACGAAGTCGGTGGCGTAACCCAGTTCCGGCTTGCGCAATCGGGCAGCGGCCAGAATCGACATGGTCAGTTCGGCCAGATAGTCGAACACCAGGTAATCGATATCACCGTGGCGCACAAGCTGTGGCGCGCCGACGCTGCTGTCGCCCCAGAAGCCAGAAGCACCGCCAATGCGTACCCTTTTCGCGTCCATTCCCATCTCCCTATCTGCCAGTCCACTTGGGCTGGCGTTTCTCGCGGAATGCCAACTGGCCTTCGCGCGCGTCCTCGGTCAGTGCAAACAGCCCTATCTGGCTTTCCGTAAACGCCATGGACTGCTCGAACGACATGGTTTCCATATGCTTGAGCGTGTACAGCCCCCGACGGATGGCGGCGGGCGAATTGTTCAGCAGGCGGGTCAGCAGCAAGTCCAGCCTGGCGTCGAGATCGTCGCTGACATCGTTGACCAGTCCTGCGGCCAGCGCTTCCCTCGCGGACAGTGGCTCGCCGCACAGGCAGAGTTCGGTGAGCGTGCGACGTGGCACCAGGTGCTGCAGCACGCTCAGGACCTGCGCGGGGAACAAGCCCAGCTTGACCTCCGGCAGGCCGAAGCGGGCGCCTTCGCTAGCTATCGCCAGGTCGCACATCGCCATCAGTCCCATGCCACCCGCCATGCAGGCCCCGTTGACACGGGCGATCAGCGGCACCGTTGACTGCCTGGCGCAGCGGAACAGGTCGGCCATCCCTTGGTAGGGATCCGCGTAATCGAACGTGAACGATTTGCCGGTCTGCAGATCGGCGCCGGCGCAGAAGGCCTGTTCGCCCGTTCCGGTAATGACCACAGCGCGGATGTCGGCATCGCGATCGGCGCGCAGGATGCCGTCGCGAAGTCCCTGCAGCACCCCCGGCGTGATGGCATTGCGGCGCTCCGGCCGGTTGATGGTCAGGTAGAGTGCTGCGTCCCGGACCTCGCACAGCAGTTCATCATTCATGGGGAGTTTCTCCTTCGGTTCGTTGCGCTTTTGACCCATCCCTGGAGATGCCTGACGCGAACAGCGTATCGATGGCGGCGTTGTCGTAACCGGCCTCACGCAGTACCTCACGGCTGTGCTCACCCAGGCCGGGTGCATGGCGGCGGCTTGTCGGTGGGGTGCCATGCCATTCGCTGGGCACCGCCATCTCCCGGATACGCCCGACGGCCGGGTGGTCCGATTCGCTGAAGAAACCGATATCCCGCAAATGGGGATCGTCCAGCAGTGACTCGAACGTGTGCATCGGAAAGACCGGAACATCGGCCTCCTTGAGCAGGGTGCGCCATTCCTCGGTGGTGCGCTTGGCCATTTCATCGCTGACCATGGCATACAGTTCGGTGATGTTGGCGGTGCGGGTGTTCATGTTGGCGAAGCGCGGATCGGTGTCGTACAACTGCGGCTTGCCGATGACCTGGAGGAAGGCCCGCCAATGATGATCGTGATAGATCAGGCAGCAGACATGTCCGTCCTTCGTCTTGTATGGGCGCCGTTCGGGCGAGAGCAGGCGCGGATAGCCGAAGCCGCCCTTTGCCGGGACGAAGGTCTCGCCATACAGGTGGTCTCCCATCACATAGGGAACCATGGTCTCGAACATGGGGACATCAACGCGCTGGCCCTTGCCGGTGCTCCCCCGTGAATACAGGGCGGCACAGATCACGCCGAAAGCATAGAGCCCCACCGAGCGATCCGCGATGGTGATTGGCAGATATCGAGGACTGTCGCCGCTGCCCAGCGAAACGGCCAGCGGCAGGCCGGTTGCGGCCTGGATCAGATCATCGAAGGCAGCCTGGGGCGCGTAGCGTCCGCGCTGCGAAAAGCCGAACATGCCGACATAGACCAGGCGCGGATTGATGGCCGACAGCGTTTCATAGTCCAGCCCCAGCCGCTGCATGGCCTGCGGGCGCACATTGTAGGCCAGCACGTCAGCATCCCGTACCAGGCAAAGCAAGGCCTCGCGCCCCTCGGGCGCTTTCAGGTCAAGCACGATGCTGCGCTTGTTGCGGTTCAGGCCCAGGAATAGCGGCCCCAGCTTTTCATCGCCGCAGGGACCTATGCCGCGCGTACTATCTCCGGTCGGAGACTCGACCTTGATCACGTCGGCGCCCAGGTCAGCCAGCATCTGGGTAGCGGAGGGCCCCATGAATACTGACGTGATGTCAACCACTTTCACGCCGGCCAGCGGCCCCGTTGTCTCGTCTTTCTTCATATCCATTTCATCTCGGTGGGTCAATGTATGACGGTTGGCCCCGAGGCCACCGTTCCCTGCTTGACCGGTGTTGAGCCGGCAGCCGAGCACATCGTTCTATAAGTCGACGTATCGAATAGGCGGAAGGTAGGTCAAGTGCCGCGCGCTGGCTGACGGGGGAGACATCTGGCCGATGGTCTACTGGGGCCCGCCGTCGAGTTCTGGTATCCGCTTCTTGATTTTCGAGATAGTGTGGATCTTCACCCTTTGCGCCCAGGGACCATCGATGGTGCGCAGATTCTTGCCCAAGAGATGCGCCAGGCCAAGCTCGTCACTGAGCTGCGGAAGAGACGTCTCGATATCGAGCGAGAGGTTGGTGACAAGAACGTCGCCGCCATGGAAGACGAGGCTGTTCGACCAGAGAAAGCCTTTGGGTGCCCCCTCGCGATCGATACCGCCGAAGTCGCCGAGCTTGGCAATCACCCGGCCCTGCGTCGGCTCGAGCACGAGAATCTCGTTGGACTGGTTGCACGCGATCCAGAGGTTGTCGTGCTCATCGATCTTCACTCCGTCGGGTCCGCCGCCGATCCGGTTGACGAAGACTTCAGGCGTGCCGGGCTCAAGCGTCGAGCCTGTCAGCGGTATCTTGACAACGATGTCGTTCGCCGTATTGGCGACGAACAAGGCTGTATTCTTGTTGTTGAACGCCAAGCCATTGGCGCCGATGGTCGGTGGGATCCGCGTGGGCTTCAGCAGCGCGCTGGTGACCCATGCCGACGCTTCGCCGCCGTCGGGTCCGACCTTCCAGATGATGCCCTGGTGGGCGTCGGTCACGTAGACGTTTCCGGCGGGGTCGAACGTCAATCCGTCGAGGCCGGGGTTCTTGCCGGTGACCGTCATGAACACGGACGATGCACCCGTCCTGGGATCGACGCTCAGGACCTTCGCGCCCTTGTAGTCGACGACGAGCAACTGGCCCGTGCGAGGATGGAAGCCGAGGTCAAGCAACAATCGGCTCGAGCCCTTGATGCTGACAGTGCGCAGGTGCTTGCCCTGCGGGTCGAACACAAGAAGCGCACCCTCGCTCGTCCTGGGTTTTTCCACCGCCACCGTGACGACGTAGACGTTGCCTTCGCGGTCCACGGCGATCCCCTCTGGATGCGCCTCCCCCGAGGGCAAAGTGGCGAATGTCTCAACCTTGCCGCGCTCCCAGGCTCTTGCGGCTAGCGGCGTCGCCAGCAACACGAGCAACATCAGCATCGGCAGTATCGGCATCCTCTCGGCTTTGATCATTCTCATCTTGCACTCTCTCAATCTCGCGGATTGATGGATCGTCACTGATTGATCTGATCGGTGTCGTACACGCTGGTCTATAAGGAGCAGAGGAACGGCACCGCGCAGGCCGACGAGCGGCCTGCCATGGTGTAAGTCGCTTTTTATTCCTTGATAACGTCGGCGCCGTTGCCGCGGACGTAGGGCACCGGTCCGATGCCGCGCGCCGCCGCGAGAGTCTGGATCGCGTACTGGATCGAGAGCGCGTCATTGAGCGAGTGGAACGTGCCGTCCTCGTTGAAGCTCACTTGCGCGCCTTCGATCCAGGCGATGGTGATGGTGTCCTCGGTGTTGTCCTCGGGGGTGTAGAAGGTGTGCACCGAGCCGCCGGGCTCGTACAGGTAGGAGCCCGCCGTCTGCGGCTGGTCGGGGTACTCGCGATACTTCCAGCAGCCCTGGAGCGTCCACACCTGCGCCGTACCGGTGTGGTAGTGAATCGGCAGGGAACAGCCGGGTTCCACGATGGCCATGAAGACCCACTCTCCGCGCTCCGGGTCCAGGCGCAGCGGCTTGATGTGGATGCCCGGAAAGACATCCTTGATCAGCGGGATCTGCTCGATGTTGACGGTCAGGAGCTTGTCCTGCGGCAGGGCGGGCAGCGGCAGGAGGGCGCCGGTAGACGTGGTGGGCTGCGCGAGAATTCTTGCATTCATGGGTTGTCTCCGTTTGTTAGAGGAGGTGAAACAGTGGACGGAAACCGTCCTTTGATGAGGCGGAAGAGGCACGCCGGTCCGGCGGGAAACTCAGAGCTGCGGCGGCAACGCGCCGGAGGAATAGAAGCATCCAGCGCAAAGGTGAAGCCTGGCTAACCGCTGCCGGGCCTGCATGTCACTGAATACTCCTAAAGTTCTAATGTTGGAAGTTTAGAGGCTGCGGAAGGTTTTTTCTGCCCCTTGTTTACCCTAGGGACTGAATCAGGGCCTTTAGCCTTGCTTGCGCTCGCTAGCTGCCCGCCGTTGGGGTTCGGCGATGGCGGGTACCGTTTTCAATGCGGACGCGGGGATGTCGATCTCTGAGACTTAGCGGTCACCCCGATACCAGGTAACGCCGGCGTACGTCACGTTGTCTTTGCCGTCGACCACGCGCCGCGACACCTAGCGTTTGTAGAGGCCGGTCAGGGTAGCCGTGGCGAGCGTGTTCTGGTAGATGAAGAAGCGCACCACAGCGTTGGTCGGGTTGGCCGGCAACCCCAGCTTGGGCACGCCCAGGGCGTGCACGGTGAAGATGTAGCGGTGCGCGGGCAAGCCCTTGGGCGGGCAGGGACCGCCGTAGCCGATGGCGCCGTAGTCGTTGGCCACCTGGGTGCCGCTGGCGCCCAGGTCAGTGCCGTCGCTGGAGCCCGGGCCTGCGGCGAACTGGGTGACGGACGAATCGATGTCGAACAGGATCCAGTGCCAGAAGCCGCTGCCGGTGGGCGCGTCCGGGTCGTACAGCGTCAGCGCGAAACTCTTGGTGCCTTCCGGCGCGCCCTGCCATTGCAGCGCGGGCGAACGGTTCTGGCCGGTGCCGTCGTAGCCATCGAACTCATGCACCAGTTGCAACGGATCCTGATCCTTGAATTCAGGCGATGTTAGTGTGAAGTTGCTCATGCCATTTCCTTTCACTTGATTTTGATAATCAGAAAGCCATATCGCTTGGAGGTGCCTGCGGCCTCCGGACGATCCCATCGCCGTCAGCACACCTCGAACAGGCTGGTGGCACCCATGCCTTGCGCATTCTCACGCGTCTTGTGTTTATCGGAACTGGTATCGATGGCGCGGTCGCCCCGCGTCGGCCAACAGCCCTTTGCGAGCCACATCATACGGACAGGTGCGCCGTAGCCCGGGCATAGGCAGCGCCCATTTCCGTGATTGTCGGTTTGCGGCGTAGCGTCAGGCCGCCACTGACCTGCAGGTCCTGTCCCGTCATGAAGCACGCGTCGCTTGCCAACCACAGCGCCGCTTCGGCGACGTCGTCCACAGTGTCAATACGTCCGAGCGGATAGCAGGCCTCGAAGGCCTGCAATATTTCGGGGATGTTCAGGGCGTCACCCGACATCGGCGTGCGAGTGATGCCAGGAGAGATTGAATTGGCGCGAATTCCGAATTGGCCGAACCCGTTGGCCACACAGCGTACGACATGGGCGGTGCCAGCCTTGGTGCCCATATAGGCGGCATGGTTCTCGAGCATGATCGTCGCGGTCGCCGACGAGATCATGATGATCGAGCCCCCCGGCGTCGGATTTTCCCTCATGGCTTTCACGAGCGCCTGCATGAACTGAAACGGCGCCTTGAACTGGAGACCCATGATCGCCTGTAGCTCTTCCTCACTCGTGTCTTCGAACGGCCGGAGAAGTCCCCAGCCCGGGGCGTTGATGCCGACATCGACGCGGCCGTAGCGCTCGCGCGCGAAGGCGACGAGCGCATCGATGTCTTCCTTGCGCGTGAAGTCGCAAAGCCGGCTGGCGCCTCCGATTTCGCTGGCCAATTGTTCCAACGGCTCCGCGTGTCGTCCAGCCACAACCACGCTGGCGCCCTCGTCGGCGAAGCGCCTGGCAATGCACTGCCCCATGTTGTCTTTGCCTGCCGCGCCGACCACAATTACGACCTTACCCTCAAACCTCATCATGAAACTCTCCACTTGGCTGTGTTCTTTCTCATGTCGAGAGCAGAGGCAGCACGCTTTCGCGCAGGCCGCGCTCGCGCTCAATCCAGTAGTCCGCGCCGAAGCCGGCGCAGACCGCCCCGACGGCGTCGCGGATCGCGCGCTGGTCGTCGGAGAAATCGAAATTCACGACGGCAGTTCGTGCAGCAGGCTCTCGGGCAACTCGACCGGCATGTCGAGCAGCATCTGCGCCATGCCCTTGCCGAGCGGATCGTTGCGCAGCGGCGCCATGCCGCCGCAGCCCAGCGCGCGCTCGAAGACCAGGTTGACGGCATGGGTGCCGGGCAGCTCGTAGCGGTAGACCGGCCCCCGCACGATGTGGCCGAGGTACTCCTTGACGCGTTCGGGCGGTCACCTGCTCGACGAGCACCGCCACCAGTTCAGGACGGCGCGCGATCAGGCCGATGTTGGAGGTGTCACCCTTGCCGCCGCTGCGCGCCCACGCGATCTGCACGGACGGCACGCTCTTGCGCGGCCCGGCGGATAGCGCGCCTGCGGCGCTCGCCAGCGGTTCCGGCGCCCGTCCTCGTTGAAGCTGACTTTGAAAGAGGTCATGAGCATAGATCCTTGTTCGGGCAGACCAGATACTTCGCGGCAGTGGCGCGCTTGCTGTAGATGGCGATCTCTTCGCGGCTTAACGCCTGCGCCAGCGACACGTCCTTGGTGTACGCGCTCGCGAAGGTCGTCTTCAGGTTCGACGCCACGCGCTGCTTCAGGCGCTGCACGGTCTCGGCGCCCGCCTTTTCCAGGAAGTACGTGAGCAGCCAGCCGCCGAAGCTCCAGGCCATGCCGAAGCGGCCGCGCTCCAGGACGGCCGGGCCGCCGTCCAGCAGCCCATACGAATAGACCTGCTTGTGTCGCGGCGAGCCATAGGGGCTGAAGGCCGCCATCTTGCGCGCGAGCGAGGCTTCCATCGCGGTCAGGATCTGTCCGGCGAGCCGGCCGCCGCCCACGGCGTCGAACGCGATCGTCGCTCCGGTGGCGTCGATTGCGGCGCGCAGGGCTTCTTCGAAGTCCTGCGCGCTCGTGTCGACGACGAGCTTCGCGCCCTGCGAACGCAGCAGCGCGGCCTGCTCGGGCTTGCGCACGACGTTGACGAGATCGATGCCGTCTTCGAGGCAGATGCGGTTGAGCATCTGGCCCAGGCTCGACGCCGCCGCGGTGTGCACGAGCGCGCGATGCCCTTCGCTGCGCATCGTCTCGACCAGGCCGAGCGCGGTGAGCGGGTTGACGAAGCTCGAGGCGCCGTCGGCGGGCTCGGTGCCGTCGGGCAGCACCAGGCACATCTCGACGGGCACCGCCCGGTATTGCGAGTACATCGAGCCGCCGATCACGGCCACCGTCTTGCCGAGCAGGGCCTGTGCGGCCGGCGAATGGCCGGCAGCCATCACCACTCCGCAACCCTCGTTGCCGATCGGCAGCGATTGGCCGAGGCGCGCGGCTGCAGCGCGCCAGTCGGCACCTGCCCGGTGACCACGGGCCGGGACGCGCTGCCGGTGGCGCGCAACGTATTCAGGTCCAGGTCGGCACTGGCGAACAGCAGGAGTTGATCGGACGGGTTGGTTCCGCAACCTGCCGACGGCGAGGTGCTCGTGCGCGTCGAAGCCGCGCCGATCCCTCGAACTCGGCCAAGGACAGCTCAAGTTCGCCATTCGTCTTCAGGAGCGAGCGGATCTGCAACGCTGTGCGCGGAATGGCTCTCATTTTTTTCTCCAAAGGAAGTCCGGACCTTCCGGTATCCTCATCTTGATTTTCGAGACCGTGTGGACCTTCACCTGCTGAGCCCACGGTCCATCGATCGTCCTCAGATTCAT
The DNA here is from genome assembly GCF_044627735.1 of Cupriavidus sp. CuC1. Classification (NCBI taxonomy): domain Bacteria; kingdom Pseudomonadati; phylum Pseudomonadota; class Betaproteobacteria; order Burkholderiales; family Burkholderiaceae; genus Cupriavidus; species Cupriavidus sp. CuC1. The sequence continues at coordinate 22,078 of NZ_JBIUHC010000024.1, forward strand.
GGTCTTGAGATGCGCCATGCCAAACTCGTCGGCAAGCTGCGCAGCGACTGTGCCCAGATCCATCGACAGGTTGGTGACAAGAATGTCGTCACCGTGCAATGCGAAGGTATTCGGCCAGAGAAGGCCTTTGGGTGCCCCGTTGCGATCGATGCCTGCGAAGTCGCCGAGCTTGGCAATCACCCGGCCCTGCGTCGGCTCGAGCACGAGAATCTCGTTGGACTGGTTGCACGCAACCCAGAGGTTGTCGCGCTCGTCGATGTGCAGACCGTCGGGCCCGGCGCCGACGCGGTTGACGAAGACTTCCGGCGTGCCGGGTTCGAGCGTCGGGCCGGTCAGCGGTATCTTGACGATGGTGTCGTTCGCTGTATTGGCGACGAACAACGCCGTCTTCTTGTTGTTGAACATCAGGCCGTTCGCACCGATCACCCCCGCCCTCGGCTTGAGCAGCGGGCTCGTGACCCATGCCGACCCTTCGCCGCCGTCCGGCCCGACCTTCCAGATGATGCCCTGGTGGGAGTCGGTCACGTACGCGTTGTCGGCGGCGTCGAACGTGATCGAGTTGAGGCCCGGGTTCACGCCCGTCACCGTCATGAACACGGAGGAGTCACCCGTCTTGGTATCAACACTCAGGACTTTGCCGGCCTTGTAATCGGCCACGAGCAACTTGCCCGTCCGGGGGTGGAAGTGGATGTCGAGCAGCGATCTGCCCGAGCCCTTGACGGCCACAGTGCGCAGGTGCCTGCCCTTGCGGTCGAACACCAGGAGTGTTCCCTCGCTTGACGCCGGTTTTTCCACCGCCACCGTGGTGACGTAGACGTTGCCCTCGCGGTCCACGGTGATCCCCTCGGGATGCGCCTCTCCAGCAGGCAAGGTAGCGAATGTTTCGACTTTGCCGCGCTCCCAGGCCGTGCTGACGAGTGGCGTCGCCAACAGGGGCAGCAGGACCAGCACCGTCCGGGTGATGTTCATTCTCATGTCGCAGTCTCCAAGATTATTAGTAATGGGTATGATTGATGGTCGATACGACTTCGGCAGCCCGAGCTGCCTGCTCGGCAACAAGGCACAGCGCGAGTTCCTGTGTCACCGGCGCCGATCGTGCCGGCTCTCTTTAAGAAGCGGTTGCCGGCTAGACTCCCGGATTGGTCGCAAACGGATCGCCCAGTCCGCCGTCCCCCAACACGGCGTCGAAGCGGCCCTGAACGGCGGGCAGCATCTCCGGGTGCGTGAACACGTAGAAGCGCTCGATGCGGATCGCATCGAAGGTCAGTTGAGCAACCTCGGCCGCGGTGATCTTGTTGGAAGAGACATCCTTCTCAAACTGCGCCTTGGCCGCCAACTGCAACGCGCTCGGCGCCGCTGCGTTGGCAAGATCGGCCGGGCGATTGCGTTCCGACTGTGCAATCCCCGTGGGCACGAAGCCCGGGCAAAGCACCGACACGCCGATGCTGCTCTTGGCGAGCCGCAGGTCGTGATACAGCGTCTCGGTTAGCGCCACGACGCCGTGCTTGCTGACGTTGTAGACGCCCAGCAGCGGCGGGCATAGCAAGCCGGCCACCGATGCGGTGTTGACGATATGGCCGGGCTCGCCCTGCGCATTCGCAGCGAGCATGCGCGGCACGAAGTGGCGGACGCCGTTCACCACGCCCGTGAGGTTAACGCCCATCACCCATTGCCAGTCGGCTTCGGTGGTTTCCCACAGCAGTCCGGAGCCGCCGACGCCGGCGTTGTTGAACAGCAGATGCACATTGCCGAACTCGCCGAAAGCGACATCAGCGAGGCGCTGCACTTGCTCGCTCTTGGCGACATCCACTACCTCGGCGATCGCCCGCGTGCCGGCGGCTTGCATCTCCGCTGCCGTCGAATCGAGAGCATCGCGCTGCACATCGGCGAGCACGAGGTTCATGCCCAGTTGGCTGCCGATGCGCGCGAGTTCGCGGCCGAAGCCGCTGCCCGCGCCGGTGATCACCGCGACCTTACCTGCGAAGTTGTCCATGACTGTTCTCCTCTTTCCGGTCAGGAACCGGCGACGTCGGCGCCGTTGCCGCGGACGTAGGGCACCGGTCCGATGCCGCGCGCCGCCGCGAGAGTCTGGATCGCGTACTGGATCGAGAGCGCGTCATTGAGCGAGTGGAACGTGCCGTCCTCGTTGAAGCTCACTTGCGCGCCTTCGATCCAGGCGATGGTGATGGTGTCCTCGGTGTTGTCCTCGGGGGTGTAGAAGGTGTGCACCGAGCCGCCGGGCTCGTACAGGTAGGAGCCCGCCGTCTGCGGCTGGTCGGGGTACTCGCGATACTTCCAGCAGCCCTGGAGCGTCCACACCTGCGCCGTACCGGTGTGGTAGTGAATCGGCAGGGAACAGCCGGGTTCCACGATGGCCATGAAGACCCACTCTCCGCGCTCCGGGTCCAGGCGCAGCGGCTTGATGTGGATGCCCGGAAAGACATCCTTGATCAGCGGGATCTGCTCGATGTTGACGGTCAGGAGCTTGTCCTGCGGCAGGGCGGGCAGCGGCAGGAGGGCGCCGGTAGACGTGGTGGGCTGCGCGAGAATTCTTGCGTTCATGAGTTGTCTCCGTTTGTTAGAGGAGGTGAAACAGTGGACGGAAGCCGCCCTTTGATGAGGAAGCCGGACGCAGGTCGCTCCGGCGGACAGCGCAGGGAGGCGGCGGCCCCGCGCGGAAGAAACAGGAAATCGCCCGGGGCGAGACCGAAGTCCCGCCCGTCGACACGCGCGTCGATCCGTCCGTCTTCGACGTAGAGAACCTGCTCGGCGTCAGGCTCCGTCGTGCAGACCGATGTGCTGCCGGCAGGCATGCGCAGCGCCGAGATGTCGACCCAGCGCGCGCCGGCGGTCTCGCGGTCGATGAGGGGAACCTTGCCGGTGCCGGCGTCGCCGGCGGCAAGCACGCGCACCCGGCCGTGGGCGGGCACGGCGGCAGCGCCGTCGGGTTCCGTGATCGTGTGCGCCGGGTTCTCGCCATACGGCGGCGCATAGACGACCAGCAGTCGCCCGGGCTGGTCGCTGGTCACGCGAAACGAATGGAACACGCCTGCCGGCACGTAGGCCCAGGTCCCGGGCTCCATCGCTTCCACGCGGCCCTGCGCCCCCGACTCGCCGGTGCCCTCGATCATGTAGGCGCATTGCTCCAGGTGGGGATGCGCGTGGGGCCGCGCGCCGTGCGATTTCACGATCGTGCCGACCAGCACTTCGAGCGCCGTCGCGCCGACGGTCTCGGGCCCGATCACGCGGACGTTGGAGGTGCCGGTGTGGTTGGCCGGCGAGTAGGCGGCAAGGTCTGCCGCCCGGATCACGGTAGGGAGGGTTTTCATTCTGGCTGGATTCCTGCTGTCTTGACGGCGGTGGCTCACTTGGCCATTTCCGAATTTACGAACGTGTGCAACTCGTCGGGCATCGATCCGCGGCTGCGGCCGCCGGTGTTGGCGGTTCCTGGCGCACGGCCGGATCGGCCAGCGCGGTGCGCAGTAGCTCGCTCAACTTCGCGACGGTGTCCTTCGGCGTCCGTGCGGGAACGAAGGTCGCCGACCACACCGTCATTTCGAAGTCCTTCAGACCGGCTTCCTGCAAGGTGGATACGTCGCGCAGCAGCGGCTCACGGTCCGCGCTCGAGGCGGACGCCGGTCCGGCGGGAAACGCAGAGCTGCGGCGGCAACGCGCCGGAGGAATAGAAGCGTCCACCGCGACGGTGAAGCCTGGCCCACCGGCGCATGCATGGAGTCGTCAGCCCGCTTGCCTTCGGACCTCACGACGGCGTGGAACCGCGCGCTGCTGGGTCTGCATGTCACTGGATATCTCCCAAAGTTCTAATGTTGGAAGTTTAGAAGCTAAGGAAAGATTTTTCTGCCCCTTGTTTACCCTAGAGGCTGAACGAGGAGGGCTTTAGCCTTGCTTGCGCTCGCTAGCTGCCCGCCGTTGGGGTTCGGTGATGGCGGGTACCGTTTTCAATGCGGACGCGGGGATGTCGATCTCTGAGACGTAGCGGTCGCCCCGATACCAAGTGACGCCTGCGTACAGCACGCTGCCTTTGCCATCAAGAAGACACCGCGACATCTTCGCGACGGGTGAGGCGAACGGGATCTTCAGCATGTCGCACAGAGGAAAATCCGCCGGCATCACGGTCATGCGTTGTCGCACACGTTTGCTCCGCGAGCCCAGTTCATCGAGCACTGCGGCGAGAAGCTTTTTGTTCTTGGCGGTGTCCTTGGGCAAGGATTCGAAGACCGGGGTCAACACATAGATCTCCGCGTAGCAGAACGGCTCGCCGGAATAGGTGTGCAGCTTGCGGACACAGACGTATTCGCCGTTCGACTGGTCGCCCGGTCCGAGCAGTTCCTGGGGCACCCTGGTGTGGCGCCGGACTTCGAGTACGTCAAAGGCGAGCGCCTCAGGCGCGGCGAACGGATCGTTGATCGCCAATTCGAGGTCGCCCGTGGTGGCGGGCAGGGCCGCCACGTGGGTCCCGATGCCTCGCTGGCTACGAATCAGCCCTTCTTTAGAAAGCAGCTCATACGACTGCCGGACGGTAACGACGGCCACGCCCAGGTCAGCCGCGAGCTGCGTGATCGGCGGCAGCAGCATGCCGAGCGGATATTCGCCCTTTGCGATCCGGTACCTCAACAACGAAGCGAGCCGCTGATATTGCGCAACGCCCCGTTCAGCCGACAGCTCCGCCCGCTCAATCCCCGTCGTTCGATCGTCCGTCATTCCAATTGCCTAACATTCAGATTATAGGAGTATGCACTAGAAGAACGGGACAGGCCCTTAGCGAGCAGGCGTCCACTGCTGTTCGGCTGGAAACGGAAAGGGTCGAGATGTGGCGCGGTGGCAGCAGGTTTGATTTGTCTGTTGAACTAGTTGAAACGCGAGCTAGAACGCCTGGCCACGCCCTTGGTCAGGCGACGCCCCTCACAAGTCTGGCTATGGCACTAACACCTAATCGGTCGATATGCCGGCTTGGTCGCCGCGCCACTCCGTTAAAGGTGCGTAATGGCGCACATTCAGCGATTAAGCGATTGCACGCCGACTGCTATATCGGCCGCGGTTGCCGCGAGGATCTCCCGATACGCATTCACCACGCCCTCCACCTGCCCGGGCGCGGGCACCTCTGTTTCGGTGCGGCCGCTCAGGACCTTGCCGTCCGGCAGTCGCCGCACGGTCCAGGCGATGGTCGCCGCTGCCCACTTGCCCACATTGGCGTCGAGGTTGACCACCTCGGTCGTTACCCGGAAGGCCGGCTGCGTTGCCGACAGGCCGTGCTGGTAGACATCCACCGCGTCAAGCGTCGATTGCAGTTGCTGCGACAGCGCATCGCGTAGCTCGTCGGGTAATGGGGACGTCCAGCGCGATGTGTCGAACAGCTTCACCCCCCCGCTGGTGCCGTCACGCACCACCAGCTGAATGCGGTTCAGCCGCTCGGGCACGCGCACCGGCGTGACCTCGATCCATATCGGGTCGCTGCTGCGGCTGGCTCGCCCTGTCACGGCCGGCGCGGCGTTGGAGCGACTGGCAGCCAGCGTGTAGTAGCGCGCCTCGGGCGACGCGCAGCCGTTCATCATGGTCGTGGCCGCGGCGGCCAGCGTAAAAAGCATCGTCAGACGTTTCATCATTTCTCTTCCCTCTTACCTTGCAGCAGTGCTTCGGGATGCCGCTCGAGATAATCGGTCAGCGTGCGCAGCGAGACTGCCGTTTGCGTGAGTTCCTGCATCATCCGACGCGTATCCTGTTGCAGCGATGCGTCGGGCGCCAGCGCGCCATTGGCCGTGGCGAGGGTGCGGCGCACATCCTTCAGCGCGGCGAGCACTTCTGGTGCCACGTCGCCATTGACCTGTGCCACGAGCTTGTCCGCGTTGACGAGCATTTTGTTCATGGACACCATCGCCGTGCGCGCGTCCTGCCCGATCTGGTCGAACGGCACCTTACCGATCTTGGTCACAATGTCGCCAAGCTTGGCTTGCAGCTCGTCGAAGGTGCCCGGCGTGGTGGGGAACTCAGGCAGCGACGCGTTCAGGTCCAGATCAGCCGGCAGAGGCGCCTTCGGAAAGAAATCGAGTGCCACATATAGCTGGCCGGTCAGCAGGTTGCCGGTGCGCAACTGCGCACGCATGCCGCGCTGTACCAGGCTATGCACGATGGCGAGCTTGCGCGTGTCGTCAGCCACGTCTTTCTCGCGCAGACCCATGCGAGACGGATAGAGTTCCACCACCACGGGCATGCGGAAGGCCTTCTTGTCACGCTGGTATTCGATACCGATCGAGCGGACTTGCCCGACGGTCACACCGCGGAAATCGACTGGCGCACCTGGAGACAGGCCGCGCACGGACTGATCGAAGTTGAGCACTGCCAGCGCGGGGGCGAGTTCCTCCGGCTCCTTCATGGCTTCCGATTGGTCCGCCGCAAGCAGGAACTCGGTGTTCTCGGCGGCCGTGGCGTGCGCAGTCGAGTGCTCCGGCGCCTGGAAGGCCAGGCCGCCAAGCATCACGGTGACCAGCGACTGCGTGGACAACTTCAGCCCGTTCGCGTCGAGCTTGAGGTCGACGCCGCTGGCATGCCAGAAGCGCGTATCGGCGGAGACGAGCTTGTCATAGGGCTTGTTGACGAAGACCCGCAGCGTGATGTCGTGGCCGTTCGGCTCGAGTTGATACGCTACGACATGGCCGACCTGCACGCGACGATAGTAGACCGGTGAGCCGATGTCGAGCGAGCCCAGGTCTTGCGCACGCAGCACGAACTGCCTGCCTGAGGCGTCGGCAGTGACAGTTGGCGGGACTTCGAGCCCGGTGAAGCTACGCGTCGTCTCGCCTGACTTGCCGGCATCCACGCCGATATACGCGCCCGATAGCAGCGTCTCGAGCCCCGACACGCCGCTGATTGCAAAGCGTGGCCGTACCACCCAGAAGCGTGTGTCGGCCACGGCGAAGGTCTCCGCATCCTTGGTCAGCGCGATCGTCGCGATTACATGCGAACGGTCCGCTGCCAGCCGTGCCGTCTTGACCAATCCGATATCGACGTCCTTGTAGCGCACGGGGGTCTTGCCCGGCGTCAGGCCTTCGGCGGTGCGGAATGTGACTGTGATCTCGGGCCCGCGCGATGCTAGCGTGTTGATCAACAATGAAATTCCGACTACCGCCGCAACGATGGGGATCAGCCAGACGAGCGAGGGTAGCCAACGCGCGCGAGGCTTGCGCCCGGGCTGCGGTACACCATGAAGCGGGGGATGATTAGTGTGTTCTGGCATGGTCGGAGTGCGGAAATTCGATGGGAGGAGGCGACATCTCAAGCGCATCCCACAGCAGACGGGGATCAAAGCTCAGTGACGCGAGCATGGTCAGTACGACAACCGAGGCAAAGGCCAGGGCCCCGGCCCCGGGCGTAATCGTGGCCAGCGCCCCGACCTGCACCAGCGAGGCCAGCAGTGCCACGACGAAGATGTCGAGCATGGACCACCGGCCGATGACCTCGACCAGCGCGTAGAGCCGGGTCTGTTCCCGGATGCGCCAGGTCGATCTGCGGCGCACCGATATCAGCAGCAATGTCAGGATCATCATCTTCAGCAGCGGGACAACAATGCTGGCGATCAGCACCACGAGCGCCAGCATGTGCGAGCCGGACAGCCACAGATAGATCACGCCGGACATGATGGTGTCGCGCTGCGTCCCGAGAATTGACTGCGTCACCATCACCGGGAGCAGATTGGCTGGGATATACAGAAGGTAAGCGGCCAACAGGAAGGCCCAGGTGCGCGACGCGCTGGCCGGCTTTCGATGATGCAGTACGGCGCCGCAGCGCGGACACGGTCCGGCCTCGAGCGTCATCGGACTGAGCCGGTCGCAAGCGTGGCATGACAGCAGTCCGCGCGAAGTGGCGGTCGCGTAGGGCAATTGAGTCGCGGTCATGATGCGGCGTCCGGCGAGCAGGTTTGTATGTCATCTGCACCGTGCGCATCGAGGTGATGCCACAGTTCGCGCGGATCGAAGGACAGGATGGCGGCAAGTACGACCACGAGGGCACCGAACGACCAGAGCGCGACGCCAGCAAGCACCTGCGCTATGGTCGACAGCTTTACCACCGTCACCAGCACGCCGATCATGAAAACCTCGATCATGCCCCACGGCCGCGTCTGGAGAATGCCGCGCACAAGGCGGTCGAATCCGGGTGGCATGCGGTGCTGCGCCATTGGCACGAGGAGGTAGCACATCATGAGTAACTCGGCTAGCGGAAGCAGGATCGTCGTGGCGAACACGAGCATCGCCACCGGCGTCATGTCATCCGCGTAGAGTGCTTGGACGGCGCCCCATAGCGTGGTCTCCATGCGCGAGCCCTTGAGTTCCATAGCGACAATCGGGTACGCGTTCGAGATCATGAACAGGATCAGAGCGGTCACCACGAGCGGCAGCAGGCGGCGATAGGCAAGCGAACTGTTGCGATAGAGTGCACCGCCGCAGCGCAGGCAGGTGGCACGCTCGCCCGGTTGCAGTGCCACGCGCATATGGAGTGCGTCGCAATGCTCGCACGCAACCAGCCGGTGCATGTCCTGTGGTGGAGCTGGCGGCGGGATGTGGTTCTGATGCACGAGGTCTCCTGGGGTTATCGGCCTCGTTGCATGAGGCAAGCAGTGCGTCGAGCGCACCGGAATCTTTCGGGATTTCGGTATTCTGCTACAAAATGACTTGCGTGTCATCATGACAATTAGTATTGTATAAGGATTGCAACGGGCACTTCTGCTGCAAAACGCCTCCTTGTCCCGCCGTTTCATGCAGCATGCAGGTGGCGCAGACACTGCGCTACGCTGCGCACTCGATGCGAGCCGAGGACGGCCCTGAGCTTGTTCGTATCAAGGAAGGCGGGACGTGGCTTACGCCATGTTGTCGGCGTTGTAGCGGCGTATTGATATAATCGTCCAATCACATAAGGTCCTCAAATTGAAGATGCCTGCCGCCCCTGATCTCAAAGACCATCGCCCTCGCGTTGCAGCCGAACGGCGTGCACGGATGCGCATGCGTCTCATTGAAAGCGCGATGATTGTCTTTGCGCAACGAGGTATCGGAGTCAGCGTGATCCCGGAAGTCATCGCGGCAGCTGGCGTCTCACAAGGTTCCTTCTACAACTACTTCCGTACTAACGACGATCTGCTGGCGGCTGTCAGCGAAGCGCTCAGTCACGACATGGTGCAAATGATCGAGAGCGTGGTCGGCAATATCGAAGACCCGGCGTTGCGTGTTGCAACGGGTATTCGCTTGTATCTGCACCTTGCACGATCCTATCCTGTGGTGGCGCAGTTTCTTTCCGGTACCGGCCTGAGTTTGGTCGGCAAGAAGAGTGCCGTGTACGAGTACCTGCCCTCGGATATCAAGGAAGGCCTGAAGACGGGCACGTTTGACGAGGCTTCGGCCGATGTTGCATTGGACATGGTGGCGGGCGCGGGGGTAATCGCCGTTCACCGTATGGCCCAGGGAAAAACGACTAAGGATTATCCTGAGCGGATTGTCCGGGCGGTGTTGCGGTCGCTCGGCGTGTCTGCATCGAATGCCACAAAGTTGACCTCTGCGCCTTTGCCAAAGCTGGTCGCTGCGCCTGAATCACTGCTCGAAAAGGCACAGGAGAAGCTCGCCGAAATGGCCGAGCCCTCCAACTCGCGAGCGTAGCCAACGCTACGGCACTTCGCCGCTCGCTTCGGCGAGCAAGCCATCGAATAGCACTTCGCTCGCATCCAGCGGCGACCTGGATATCGCATCAGCCGCCGCTTCCTCCACGCCTAAGGCACGCAATGCCACGGCGGCGGCGAGCTCCGAAAAATCTTCGCGACATTCGGTTTCAAGCATGCGGTGCATTGCGCTCATTGCCGCGCCGGCAACGATATTGAACCCCAGGGCGGTCGGAATGGGCTTGAAGCGATTGCGTCGAACACCTTCCTCTATGTCCCTGCGGACAAACTCCAGCATATTGGGTGCCTGGTAGCCAGCCCAGCCAAGCCGGCCAAGGATTCCAGCCACACCCGGCTGGCGTATCGTAAGTATCGACGCCAGCCGTATTCCCCTGGCGATGTGCTCGGCCGGGTCGTCATGGCCGCGCACAATGGGGTCGGCGGCCCGCACCCATTGTTCAGCAATCTTCCCAACAAGCTCCCGCACGATCGCGTCAGACGAAGGAAAGTACTTGTAGAACGTTCCACGTGACACCCGTGCTGCCGTAATGATGTCGTCGATGGAAGGCGTCGCGGCCCTGTTCTCTACCATCAAGCGCATCGCACTGTTCAGCAACAGCGAGCGCATACGCTGCCGCCGCTTTGCCGCAACTCGCTGACGGTGGTCGCGAGTCTCCCACGGTTCTGTTTCAGCTGCCAATCTCTTCTGTATTGGGGTCATTGATCTGTTTTTTCCTTATGGTCAATGAGTCGACATGGCCGCGCGCACAGCACTTCCTGCGCCTTCGGTCTTGCCCATCACATCACTCCGCATCCAGTGCTTGTCTCTGCGCGTCCACATGCTTGCGGTCGCACGCACCTTCTTCGTCTCATGTGGAATCCGGTACGTCATAGTCGTCCCGTTCCACACATAAAATAAATTGTACGTCATCATGACACGTAAGTCATTATGATGTATATTCCGGGCTATCGGGAAGGGCGAAAGCCCTAACAGGCCTGCCGTCGCTGACGCCAGCACGAGTCCGTGGAGCGGCTCGGTGGCGTGGATCGCTGATGACTCGCAGGCGAGCGACGGACCTTACTGGAGGGCAGAAATTGAACAGGAACTATCGAGCGGCAGCTCATATCATCATCGCGGCACATCTGCTAGCCGCTTGTACACCGCACTCCGCATCTGAACACGCGGACGTAAGGCCGGTGCGGACAGTGGTCGCCGGACGTACTGCCGGGTCGGTCGGCGCGACCTATTCAGGCGAGGTTCGTGCGCGTTACGAAAGTCAACTGGGATTCCGCACAGCCGGCAAGATCGTCGCGCGCATGGTGGAAGTGGGCAGCCACGTCAAGCGCGGCCAGCCGTTGTTCCAGCTCGATCCTACCCAGGAGACGTTGCAGGTGGCCGCGGCGGGTGCGGAGGCTGATGCGGCAAGGGGCCGGGTAGCCCAGGCGCGGGTGGATGTTCGGCGTACCGAGCAACTGCTCGCGCAGAACTTTGCCTCGCAAGCCGAACTGGACCAGCAGCGGCTGGCGCTTAACCAGGCGGAAGCACAACTGCGTTCTGCCCAGGCGCGCCAGCAGCTGAATGCCAACCTGCGCGGTTTTACCACGCTCGTGGCCGACCGCGATGGCGTAGTCAGTGCAATCAACGCGGAAGCCGGCCAGGTGGTCGCAGCCGGGCAGTCGATCGCAACCGTTGCGGCTGACGGCGAACGCGAGGTCTCGATCAGTATTCCGGAGTCGCGAGTCGACGAACTGCGTAAGGCGCCGACGTTGGCGATCACGGTATGGGCGCATCCGGACAAGTCCTGGACGGGCAAGCTCCGTGAGCTTGCGCCGGACGCGGACAGCGTCACGCGGACGTACTCGGCACGCATTTCCATTCAGGACGCGGATCCGGACCTCCTGCGGCTAGGCATGACAGCGTCTGTCATAGCACCCGACGTGGACGGCAATGGCGTTGTCCGCGTGCCGCTGACCGCCATTGTCGATCATGAACATGGCCGGCAGGTGTGGGTGGTCGACCCGAAGACGTCGCGGGTGATCGCGCGTGAAGTCAAGCTTGGCGCCGCGCAGAACGACAGCGTCATCGTGGTTGGGGGACTGGCGGGCGGAGAGACCGTAGTGAGTGCCGGCGTGCATATGCTGCAGCCTGGCCAGCAGGTGAAAGTGGCCGAGACGGTGTCTGTCGCCAGGGCGGGAGGTGTGAAGTGAAAGGCATCAACCTGTCCGAATGGGCGCTGAAGCACCAGCAGATGATCGGGTTCCTGCTGTTGCTGTTGTCCGTGGCCGGCGTACTGGCCTACAGCAGCCTGGGTCAGAAGGAGGACCCCGAGTTCACGATCAAGACCATGGTCGTGCAGGCGTACTGGCCGGGGAGCTCGGCGCAGCAGATGGCCGATCAGGTGACCGACAAGATCGAGCGCAAGCTGCAAGAGGTGGCGGAGATCGACTATACGTCCACCTACGTGAAGCCGGGCGAAACTCAGGTCAAGGTCAACCTGCGCGAGGACGTACCACCGGGCACCGTGCCGGATGTGTGGTACCAGGTCCGGAAGAAGATGGAGGACATCCGGCATACCTTGCCACAGGGCACGCAGGGCCCATTCTTCAATGACGAGTTCGGAGACACGTTCGGTAACCTCTATGCCATCACGGGCGATGGCTTCGACTATGACGACCTGAGACGGATTGCGGACGCCGCGCGTAATGAGTTCCTTCGTGTCGGCGACGTCAACAAGGTCGACCTCGTAGGCAAGCAGGAACAGAAGATCTATGTGGAAGTCTCCACCGCCAAGCTCGCCTCGCTGGGGATCGACCCGGCATTGGTCGCGTCGACGCTCGCACAAACCAATGCCGTGACATCAGGCGGGACTGTGCAAACCACCGCGGAACAAGTGCGGCTGGCCGTCAGTGGCGAGTTTGACTCGGTCGAAGGGATTCGCGCCATCGGCATCCGTGCTGGCCAACGTACCTTCCGCCTTGGCGATATCGCAGACGTCCGTCGCGGCTTTGTGGAGCCTGCCACCTCGAGGATGCGCTTCAACGGCCGCGAGGCGATTGGGCTTGCGGTGAGCATGCGCAAGGGCGGTGACGTGATCCGACTAGGCGCAAAGCTTGACGAATCGGTAAAGCGAATCGAGTCCAACCTGCCGGTGGGCGTGCAGATCCATGCGGTCAGCGACCAGCCACGTATCGTCGAGCATTCCGTCTTCGAGTTCAAGAAGAGTCTGGCCGAGGCTGTGGTCATTGTGCTCGTCGTGAGCTTCCTGTCGCTGGGCTTGCGGACCGGACTGGTCGTCGCGCTCAGCATCCCGCTCGTTCTGGCCATGACATTCCTGGCGATGTACGTGATGGGCATCGACTTGCAGCGCATCTCGCTGGGTGCGCTGATCATTGCGCTCGGACTGTTGGTGGACGATGCGATTATTGCCGTCGAAATGATGTCGCTGAAGCTCGAGCAGGGCTGGGACAAGTTCCGCGCCGCCACATACGCGTACACGGCCACCGCCTTCCCGATGCTCACGGGCACGTTGATCACAGCTGCGGGCTTTCTTCCCGTCGGCTTTGCGAAGTCGGGCACCGGCGAATATGTGTACTCGCTGTTCCAGGTGGTGGGCATTTCGCTGGTGCTGTCATGGATCGTGGCCGTCCTCTTTACACCTTACATCGGCTTCAAGCTGTTGAAGGAGCATGCGCACGCGTCGCATGATGAAGATGCGGTCTACCAACGCGGCTTCTATGTCAAGTTCCGCCGCTTCATCAATTTCTGCCTGAAGCATCGCGTGTGGGTGATCGGCATCACGCTCGCTGCATTCGTGGGCGCACTGGTGCTGTTCAAGGCAGTACCCCAGCAATTCTTTCCGGCATCTGACCGGGCCGAACTGATTGTTGACCTGTGGATGCCGAGGGCGTCGACCTTCGAGGCGAGCCAGCGCGAGGTCCAGAAGCTGGAAGGCCTGCTCAAGGGCGATCCGGACATTGCGGCGGTGACCAGCTTTGTTGGTAACGGTGCGCCACGATTCTACCTGCCTCTCGATGCGCAGACGCCTAATCTGAACCTCGGCGAGATGCTGGTGATGACGAAGGGCGGTGAGGCGCGGGAGCGGGTGAAGGAGAAGCTCGAGAAGCTGTTCAACGGAAGATTCCCGAATGTGCGTGGCCGCGTCAATCACCTGGAGAACGGTCCGCCTGTCGGTTACCCGGTGCAGTTCCGCGTGTACGGGCAGGACAACGCCAAAGTTCGTGCAATCGGGCAGCAGGTGGCGGACATCATGCGTGAAGAGTCGCACGTGCGCCAGGTTAACCTGGACTGGGGCGAACGCATCAAGCGCGTGCAGGTCGACGTCGACCAGGACAAGGCGCGTGCACTGGGTATCAGCTCAGGCCAGATCAAAGAGGCCCTTGGGGCCTCGCTGTCGGGCACGCCGATCACGCAGTACCGCGAGGAAGACCAAGGTATCGACGTGGTCTCACGCCTCGTCGCCGCGGAACGCACGGACCTGAACAACCTGAAGGACGCAAAGATCTATGTGCGCGACGGCAAGTTTGTACCGGTCTCGCAAGTGGCCCGACTCACGCTTGACAGCGAGGAAAGCGAACTGTGGCGGCGTAACCGTGTGCCAACGCTGACCGTTCGCGCCGACATCGCGGGGGCGCAGGCACCTGACGTCACGCATGCAATACAGCCGAAGATCGACGCTCTGGAAAAGGAGCTCCCGCTCGGGTATGGCATCGAGATCGGCGGCGCTTACGAATCGAGTGCGAAGGCCCAGCGTTCTGTATTCGCGGTGATGCCTGTGACGATCATCGTGGTACTCGTGCTGCTGATGATTCAACTGCAGGACATGAGGAAGATGGCGATGGTCCTGCTGACCGCGCCGCTCGGGCTGATCGGTGTGAGCGCGATCATGGCGGCGTTCCAGATCCCATTTGGTTTTGTCGCCATGTTGGGTGTTATCGCCCTCGCTGGAATGATCATCCGCAACTCGGTGATCCTTGTCGTACAGATTGATCAGGATGTGGGCGCGGGCGTCGCACTGTGGACGGCCATCGTCGAGGCGGCGGTGCGACGGCTACGCCCGATCGTGCTGACTGCCTTGGCGGCAATTCTGGCGATGGTGCCGCTTACCCATTCCGTGTTCTGGGGCCCCATGGCGTGGGCAATCATGGGAGGACTCGCCGTTGCCACGGTGCTGACGCTCGTCTTCCTTCCCGCTCTGTACGCGACCTGGTACCGGGCCAAGCGCCCTGCGACCGTCTGATCGCAAATGTGACGTTGAGAGTAAATGCGATGAAAAGATTGAGTATGGCCCTGCGGGCCGGGCAGGTGGCTTTGGGCTGCATGCTTTTCATGAACGCCGGAGAGTCGGGCGCTATCGATCTCGTGGGGGCCTATCAGCAGGCATTGGCGCATGATCCGACGAGCCTCGCTGCGAATGATGCGCTCACGGCGGGGCGGGAGAAGGCTGTGCAAGGCAACGCCTTGCTGCGTCCCCGCGTAAGCCTCCAGGCGGCACTGGACCGGATCAACAATCGTTCGTCCGCCAACCCGCCTGCCGAGCTCGCGCCGTTGGTCTCCGCCGATAGTTCGGGCACTGCTCGGCAGGCCGGGGTGATGCTCGTGCAGCCGCTGTACGACAAGACCGCTGTGGCCACGAGGCGGCAGTTGCACGAGCAATCCAACCTGGCGCAAACGCAATTCGACCAGTCTCGCCAGGATCTGGCTTTGCGGGTGGCCGAGGCATACTTCGGCGTGGTGTTGGGCGAGGAGACGCTCCGCGTGGTGCAGGCCGAGAAGGCGGCGTTGCGACAGCAACGCGACCGCGCGAAGGCGCGCTTTGACATCGGCCAGGGCAAGATCACCGATCTTCATGAAGCCCAGGCGCGCCTGGATGGGGTGGAGAGTCGCGAGGTCACGGCGCAATCTGCGCTCGAACAGGGACGCACGCGATTCCTGGAAACCGTCGGCATGCCGCCCGATCAGCTCAGCGGGTTGGCGCCTGGCTTCGCGCCGCGGCCGCCGGAGCCGGACAATCTGACGGCGTGGCAGGCAAAGGGTGAAGAACAGAGCTACCTCGTCAAGACCAGGCAGTCGGAGCACGACGTTGCCGGCGCGGAGATCGATAAGTACCGCGTCAGCAGTCGCCCGACCCTCGCGCTCGTGGCGCGTTATGGCGCACAAGGGCAAACCGGCAACCTGGCTCCCTGGATTGCAGGCAGCAACACCCGAACCGCGACGATCGGCTTGCAGCTCAACATTCCGCTGTACGCGGGCGGCGGACTGGATTCGCGCGAGCGGGAATCGGTCGCGAGGAAGAGCCAGGCGGAGCAGGAGGTTGCCGCCGCCCGGCGAGACGTGCGTTTGAAGGTGCAGGACGGATTCCTCTCGGTGAAAACCGGCGTGTCGCGCGTCGCTGCACTCGAGCAGTCGTTGACTTCGGCGCGTAGCGCGCTCGCGGCGACGACGCTTGGCCGGGACGTCGGCACCCGTACGCAACCCGACGTCCTCGACGCGCAGCAGCGCGTGTTCACCGCTGAGCTCGACCTGGTCCAGGCACGCCTGGACTACCTCCTTGGCCGTCTGAAGCTTGCCGCGGCGGCGGGGGAATTGAGCGAAGAAACCTTGCGCTCGCTGAATGCCTGGCTCGCAGCCGCCTGATCGCGAAATCCTATGCTAGGAGATCTGCAGCACTATTGGAGCGGCGCCTTTCTCGCCGCCAACGCGTTCATCGGGCTGAACATGGTGGGCGCGCTGCTGCTCGGCATGCTGGTTGGCTACGAGCGCTCATATAACGGCCGCGCCGCCGGCATGCGCACTTATGGCCTCGTGTGCATGGCGTCGACGGCGCTGACGGTGTTCGTCGGTCACGCGCCGCTCTGGTACGGCGGTGCCACAGCGCACATCCAGGCAGACCCGACCCATACCATCCAGGGCGTGGTCACCGGCGTCGGTTTCCTCTGCGCCGGAGTCATCATGAAGGACGGCATGCGCATCCGCGGCCTCACGACCGCGGCATCCATCTGGGCTGCCTCGGCCATAGGCGTGTTGCTCGGCGTTGGATTCTATGCCGCCGCGTTGCTGCTCGCCGTGCTCTGCGTGAGCTCGATGTCTCTGTTGCACCGGCTTGAGTCCAGGCTTCCGGGGCGCATGACGCTTGATGTGTCTCTGACCTTCCAACCCGGCGAAGCGCCGGATCTCGATCTACTGATCGACAGGGCAAAGTCCCGCGGATATCGCGTGCTGCACGACAGCCTGACCATCACGTTTGCCGACAACCAGGCCGTGTGGCGAGTCAGCCTGGTCGCGCCGGACAAGGCGCGCGCGCTATCGCCGGCAGGACTGGCGGCCGAAATGGCTGCAACCCAGGGTGTCTCCCGGTTCAGCATCGTACCGGTGCGCAGTTGAGCCGGGTAAGCGAACACACCGAAATCTTGCCTATAAGACGGGCCCTCGGCCGGAGTGGTCGAGGACTTGAATACGCGATCGTCAGCGTGGGCCGGGAAGCCGAGCAGTGCCGGTCAGCTTGACGCGCGGGACGACCGAGGTCTTGGTCACGCCGCCGGAAGCGTTGGTCGCCACAATCAAGCGCTCGGCCTGCGCGATACCGGGCAGGTGCTCCAACCTGAAAATGGAATTCATTGTCTGCTGCATAACCCGCCGACAACCCCCTTCCTTGAGAGCCTCAAAGTGCACCTTGACCGTTTTGGTGAGCGGCATTTTCAGCAACTTATCCCTTGCGACGGGCGGTCATTACGCCTCTAATGAGTTCGTGGCAGGCGAAGGCTGTCAGAGGGCGATATGCGCTGCACAAAATGCGGGTTCGAGAACCCCGCGGGAGGAAAATTCTGCGAGGAGTGCGGGCAAAGGCTTGCGCAGATCTGCCCGCAATGCGGCCATGAGTCCAGCCCCGCAGCAAGGTTCTGCGGTTCTTGCGGCGCGCCCATGACGGAGCTGGCCGCAACGCCAGTCGCTGCCGCACGGCCAACGCCCGCTGTCCCCGCACCGGTTCTTTACACGCCGCCCCATCTCGCCGAACGCATCCTCGCCGAGCAGGCCGCGATGGAGGCCAGGGGACAGGCTGCCGGCGAACGCAAGACCATTACGGCGCTGTTTGCGGACATGGCCGGCTCGACCGCCTTGATCCAGGACCTGGACCCCGAAGAAGCACGCGGGCTGATCGACCCCGTGATCGCGCTGATGATGGAGGCCGTGCATCACTACGAGGGATACGTTGCCAAATCCCTGGGCGACGGCATCCTGGCGCTGTTCGGCGCGCCGATTGCCCACGAGGACCACCCCTTGCGGGCGTTGTACGCGGCGCTGCGCATGCAGGAAACGATGCGCCGCCATGGTGACCGGTACCGTCTGGAGCAGGGTGTCCCGCTGCAGATCCGGGTCGGCATCCATACCGGCGAAGTGGTGGTGCGCTCGATCCGCAAGGATGACTTGCGAGCGGACTACGACCCGGTGGGGCACACGATCCATATCGCCTCCCGGATGGAAGGCGTCGCAACACCGTCGTCGATCCTCGTCAGCGAATCGACCCATAAGCTGACCGAGGGGTACTTCGAGTTCAAGGGCCTCGGGACCACGCACGTAAAGGGCATTCGGGAGCCGCTTGCGGTCTATGAGGTGCTCGGCCTTGGCGCCTTGCGCACGCGCCTGCAAGTGGCGGCGCATCGCGGTTTGGCACGGTTTGTCGGCCGCCGGGCCGAATTGGAGCGCTTGCAGGAGGCGTCGGAGTCGGCCAGGGCGGGGCGAGGGCAGATCGTCGGGGTGGTTGGCGAGGCGGGTGTCGGCAAGTCGCGTCTGTACCACGAATTCAAGGCACGCTCGCAGCGGGGCTGCATGGTGCTCGAAACCTTTTCGGTTTCGCATGGCAAGGCCTTTCCCTATCTGCCTTTGATCGATCTGTTGAGAAACTACTTTCAGATAACCGCGCAGGATGACGAACGGCTGTATCGCGAGAAAGTCACCGGCAGGTTGCTGACCCTGGATCGCACACTGGAGGACCATCTGCCCTATCTGCTTTACCTGCTCGGTATCAGCGAAGCGGGCTCGGCGCTGCCCAAGATGGACGCCACCATCCGGCGCCAGCGCACCTTCGAAGCCATTGCACGGCTACTGATGCGTGAGAGCCAGAATCAGCCGCTGATGGTCTTGTTCGAAGACTTGCAATGGCTGGACAGTGAGACCGAGGCCTTTCTCAATATCCTCATCGAGCATGTGCCGCGCACCAGGTTGCTTCTGCTCGTCAACTACCGCCCGGAATACGCGCATGACTGGGGCGGGAAACTTTACTACACCCAATTGCAACTGGAACCGCTGGGGCAAGCGGAGGCACAGAGCCTGCTCACGGCCCTGCTGGGAGACCATCCCTCGCTCGTGCCCCTGAAACTGCTTATCCTGGCGAAGACGGAGGGCAACCCGTTCTTTATGGAGGAAGTCGTCAAGACGCTGGCCGAGGAGGGCGTCTTGCCTGGCCAGCCCGGCAGCTACCGGATCGAGAACGCCCCTTCGTCACTTCATATTCCGACGACCGTGCAGGGGGTGCTCGCCGCCCGTATCGACCGGCTTCCCGTCGCCCAGAAGGACTTGCTGCAGACCCTTGCGATCATCGGCAAAGAGTTTCCCTTAAGTCTGATCCAGCATGTCACCGCGCAACCGGAAGAGGAACTGCGCCCGCTTCTGGGTGACCTCCAGGCCGGCGATTTCATTTACGAGCGTCCCGCATTCCCGGAAGTGGAGTACGCGTTCAAACACGCGCTTACCCAGGAGGTGGCCGCTAACTCCCTGCTGACCGGTCAGCGCAGTGTGCTGCATGAACGCACGGCCCGGGCCATCGAGACGTTGTTTCCAGGCCGGCTGAAGGACTATTGCAGCGAACTGGCTCACCATTACAGCAAGAGTGGCAATGTGCCGAAAGCCATCGAATACCTGCATCTGGCGGGCCAGCAGGCCTTGCAGCGTTCAGCACAGATCGAAGCGATCCATCATCTCGGTGCAGCCCTCGAACTGCTCAAGTCCATGGCAGACACCCCCGAACGAGCCCGGGAGGAACTCACCGTGCTGCTGACCCTCGGTCCTGCCTGGATGGCCGCTCGAGGCTATGGTGCGCCAGAGGTGGAGGAGACCTACACGCGTGCATTAGCCTTGTGCGAACAGGGCGGGGAAATACCGCAGATCTTCTCGGCGCAGTTAGGACTGTGGTCGTTTTATCTATTGCGTGCGCAACTCAGTACGGCACACGCCTTGGCGCAGCGGCTGCTCGGTCTCGCGCAGGATAAACAAGATCCGGAACAGCTCGCGGAGGCGCACCGCATTCTCGGCGCCACCTTGCTCCGTCTGGGCGAGATCAGGATGGCCCGGACGCACATGGAGCAGGCGCTGGCACTGCACCGCCCCGATCGGCAAACATACAGCAAACTTCTACGTCATGCGCCGAACCTCGCCCTTCATATCCAGAGCACATTAAGCTGGACGCTCTGGTTTCTGGGCTTGCCGGACCAGTCGCGCGCGCGCAGCGAGGAAGCGCTGGCGCTGGCCAGAAAGTCCTCTGATCCGTTCGGCCTTGCCTTGTGCCTGATCTTCGCGGCCGAATTGCACCAGTACCGGCGCGAAGTGCAACTGGCGCGTGAGTATGCAGACGCCGCCATCGCACTTTCAAGCGACCAGGGGTTCCCCCTCTATCTGGGTTGGGGAACGATCCTGCGCGGCTGGGCGCTGGCCGAGCAGGGTAGTCATGAGGAGGGAATCGCGCAAATACACCAAGGCCTCAGCGCCCGCGAAGCCACCGGAGCGGCATTGGGTCTGCCGACGCTTCTGGGGTTGCTCGCCAACGCTTATGGAAAAGCAGGGCAAGCCGAGGCAGGGCTTCGTGTGCTGAGTGAGGCGTTGGCTCTGGTGAAGAACACGGGCGAGCGGTTCGCTGAGCCGATTCTGCTTCGGCTCAAGGGGGAACTGATTCTGATGTTGTCTGACGGCGAAGCCTGCTCGTCCACCAGGGCCAAAGAAGCCGAAGCCTGTTTTCAGGCGGCAATCACCATTGCTCGTGACCAGGGTGCCAGGTCAGTCGAACTGAAATGTGCGCTGAGCATGGCCCGGCTATGGCAACGCTGCGGCAAGACGGATGCTGCGCGCTCAATCCTGGCCGGTATTCATGGCACGTTCACCGAGGGATTCGATACCGTTGACTGGCAAGATGCAAAAGTATTGTTGGAAAACCTGACGTAAGCGGGTATCCATTCGGGCTTGTCCAGGGGCAGCGTGCACGACCTGCCGTCCGCGCTGCGGGGTGGCAACGGCATCGGCAAGTCAAGGGGCGGAAGCGCGCTGCTGAATGCGGCCGGGCGACTGATGATCGTGTTCCATGGCAATGGCGACAAAGCCGTGCCCCGTCCAATGGCAGCCGGCTGGTGGCACTTTAGAGCATCCTATTCCTGCGGTTGCCAAGGCAGCAAGACGACCTGTACCTGTGTTTTCAAGAGACGCTGGGTGATCCGCTGAAGGAAGAGGGCTCTGCCCGCGATGAGTGTTGGCGCAACTGTCAGAACGTCTACAGACCCGTGAGCGCGAATGTCGCACGGTGGAGGGTGTCGCAAAGGCGTCCACCACAGTCCTTGGACTCGTGGAAGCGGTGCTGAAGGGCTAACCTCGCAGGCGCGTCCCGCGCAGACTTCCCGCCGATTTCCATCGATGAGAGAGATCAAGCAGCGTCGTCTCTTCGTACCCCGCGGCGTTGCGGTTCCCGAAGTAAAGGTGCAGCCGCCTGCGGGCGGCTTTTTGTCGCAACCGTCCATGCCGATAACGGCTATCAGCATGGAGTTTCAGATTGCAAAGCCAAGCTGGCCTGGGTGCACCATGGCCGTCACGCGAGGATCGCGTCGTGGTCGAGTCGCAACGTCACTTCGAACGTCTTGTATTTGCGGCGGATCATGCGAGCACCTCGGCTGTGTTTTGACAATTGTTTGCAATCGGCATCAGACCGGATCGGTAAGCTGCAGGAGCCCAAGATGGCCTTCGGGTAGCCGACTTATGACAATCCTTCTTGCCGTTGTTATGGCGTGCGCCTTGATCTTTGCTGCTTACGTCGCACTGTTCTGGTTCTGCGCTTCCTCTCTTTATGGTGACGAGCTCAGCCCCGGTGGTGAAGGTGGTGGCTGGAGTCCTTGGGACCCGGAAAGTAACGCTGCCGATCAGCGCAGCTGCAATGTCAAGTAGGAGCGGGTAATGGATCACGCTTTCACCCCCTCGGAACTTGATACGATTGCTTACATGTGCAGTCCTGCGCAGTGGGTATCCTTCCGACACATCCAATACCCGGAGGGGAAAAGTCTTATGAAATACGTTCTGGTGTTGTCAATTGCTGCCGCTGCGCTGCTGAGCGGCTGTGTTGTCGCTCCGTACGATGGGTACGGCCGCGGCGGATACTACGGCGGACGCGATCGCGGGGACCATGACGGGGATCACGAGGGGCGGGGCCGAAGGGACCGCGGTGGCGACCAGGGTGATCGGCGCGATAGGGGGCGCGGCGATCGCGACTAAGCTCGGTTTCCCGCCCGCTTGGTTCTGGTTCACTTCGTCTCTCCTTTGGCGCTTGCAGCGCGCTCCAAGATCAGCAGGCCGCCTTTGGAAAGCCTACGCGGCAAGGCGATGTTCATAAAAAGGGCGCTCGCGATCATCCAAGATCGCGTATTGAGCGGCTAGGTCGTGCGGATCCGGAACTAGCCAAGCGTCAACGTACTCGGGCTTGATTGGCACAATGCAGCGATCATGACCCGCCGCAACCACTTCGGGCGGCGGTTCATCAGTGATGGCGGCAAAGGAGAATAGGTCTGCCTCACCGTCGGAGCCCCTGGAGTAGGACCAAAGGCAAGCCACCAACATGTCTTGCGAGGGCTGCGGGCTAAACTCCAAGACTACGTTCTCCCCCTCGCGCTCCACGTTCTCGTAGAAGCGGGTGATAACCATGAGGCCGTGCTGAAAGCCGAACAGCTTGCGCCATGCTTTGTCCAGGTTGTCGCGCCTGGCGTTGTAGGTTCCGGGCTTCTGTTTCTCCATCGCTTCCGTCCAGCCAGGCAGACGACATTGATACCGCATCGGAACGATGAGGCGTTGTCCGTTCTTCATGATCATGACCGGTGCATAGTGGCCCGGAAAGATGCGCGCATCGCGATCGAGCGGTGTGTTGCGTTGCAGGTCCGCAAGGTTGCGTTGCGCCCGAGCGATCTTGTCGGTGGCGATGCGCTGATCGCTTTCCGCCTTCTTGGTTGGCTTCGTCGCCAGCGCGCGCTCGGCTCCCGACAGGCGAGTCTTTTGCTGGAACAACTCCGCTTCGAAGGCGTTTGCTTGTTCCTTGTCCGCTGTGGTAACCAGTTCGAGAAGTTCTCTCTCTTCTTCCGTGCGCGGTTGGCGGAACGCGTCGCGCATGGCCTTCGGGATCTTCTGCCAGCCGCCGTCTTGGCGCTTCTCCCAAAACAACTCGACAAAGCGGCGGTAGCTCAGGATCGCGCCATACTCGCGCTCGAATTTTCGGAAGTCGGCCTCGATTTGCGCGGAGTAACACATAACGGGGACGCTCCTTTATCGTCAGGAATGACCTATGGGAAGGATACGCCTATCCTTAGCAGAAGTTCCGGCTGCTGGTCTCCAAGCCCCCGAGAAGTGCCGTCAAATCGACCAACCGCTGCGCCACAAGGTGGCGCACCTCGCCCTCGCACTGCCATTGGCCGTAGACGCCTACCAGGCGCGCGCCGAGCACCTCCTTGCGGAACTGCTCCATCACCGATGGCCAGACGATCACATTGACCGTACCGGTTTCGTCCTCAATGGTCATGAACAGCACGCCCTTGGCGGTGCCAGGCCGCTGCCGCACGGTCACGAGACCGCATCCTCGCGCGAGTTTGCGGTTTTGGAAGGTCGCCAGTGTTGCGGCTGTTTCAAACCGTCGCGCTGCGAGCTGACTGCGCAGCAGCGCGAGGGGATGGCGGTTCAGAGTCAGGCCTGTAGCGCGGTAGTCCGCCACGATTTCCTCACCTTCGCTGGGGGCACGCAACGACGGATTCTCTTCCGTGATGTCAGCGGGCCGCAGCAGGTCCTTGTCAGGGACTGCCACCAGTGCTTGCCACAAGGCTTCGCGCCGGTTGCCCGCCAGCATACGAAGCGCATTGCCTGCGGCCAGCACTTGCATGTCGTGGCGATCCAGGCCGGCGCGTCGTGCCAGGTCAGTCGTGGTGTCGAACGGGCGAACTGCCCGGGCTTGCTCGACGCGCCGGGCAGCTTCTTGCCGCATGCCGCGTAGCAGGGACAGGCCCAACCGCACAGCGGGCTTTCCGGAGGCACGCGGCTCGAGGGTCGAGTCCCAGCCGCTGACGCTTACGTCGGCGGGTAGCACTTCTACGCCGTGCCGCTGGCCATCCTGCACCAGTTGCGAGGGGCTGTAGAAGCCCATCGGCTGGCTGTTGAGCAGCGCACATAGGAACACCGCAGGCTCATGACATTTGAGCCAGGCGCTAGCGTAGACCAGCAACGCGAAGCTGGCTGCGTGGCTCTCAGGGAAACCGTACTCGCCGAATCCTTGTATCTGGCGGAAAATGCTCTCAGCGAATTCACGCTCGTAGCCGCGTTCCAGCATGCCGGAGACGATGCGGTCATAGTAGCGTTCGAGGCCACCCTTGCGTTTCCAAGCGGCCATGGCACGGCGGAGCTGGTCGGCCTCGCCCGCTGTGAAGCCGGCCGCCAGCATCGCCACCTGCATGACCTGTTCCTGGAAGATTGGTACGCCGAGCGTGCGCGACAGCGCTTGCTCCATGGCTGGACTGGGATAGCTGACGGCCTCCTTGCCCTGGCGCCGCCGCAAGTAGGGGTGGACCATGCCGCCCTGGACAGGGCCCGGACGGACAATGGCCACCTCGATGACCAGATCGTAGAACGTGCGCGGCCGAAGCCGCGGCAGCATCGACATCTGGGCACGCGACTCCACCTGGAAGACACCTACACTGTCGGCGTGGCAGAGCATCTCGTAGGTGGCGGGATCCTCGGCGGGAATGTCCTGCAGTTCGAAAACCTCCCCGCGCTGCTCCGAGACCAGGTCGAGTGCCTGGCGGATGGCGGACAGCATGCCAAGTGCAAGGACGTCCACCTTGAGCAGGCCGACCGCGTCGAGGTCGTCCTTATCCCACTGGATGACGCTGCGCTCCGGCATGGCTGCGTTCTCGATCGGCACCAGGCGTGAAAGCTTGCCGCGGGCGAGCACGAAGCCACCAGAATGCTGGGAAAGATGGCGTGGGAAACCAAGCAGCTGCATCGCCATATTGGCCCACCGCTGGGTCAGTTCGCTCTCGGTGTCGACACCGCTTTCCGCGAAACGCTTAAGCAGGTCCTCCTTGGTATCGAACCAGTGGTGCGCCTTGGCGACTATGTCGACGATTGCCGGGTCTACACCCAGTGCCTTGCCGGATTCGCGCAACGCGCTGCGCGGCCGATAGGTGGCCACGGCCGCAGCGAGCGCCGCGCGGTCGCGTCCATACTTGGCGTACAGGTACTGGATCACCTCTTCGCGCCGCTGGTGCTCGAAATCGACGTCGATGTCAGGCGGCTCGCCACGTTCCTTGGATATGAAACGCTCGAACAGCAGGTTGCCGCGCGCGGGATCGACCTCCGTGACGCCAAGGCAATAGCACACAGCAGAGTTCGCGGCTGACCCGCGGCCTTGGCAGAGGATGCGGTTGGAACGGGCGAAGCGAACAATGTCGTAGACCGTCAGGAAGTACGGTTCGTACTGCATATCGCTGATCAACTCGAGCTCGTATTCTATCTGGCGCTGGACGTTCGACGGGATCCCTTGGGGAAAGCGGCGATGAGCGCCGATGTAGGTTTGATCCCTCAGGTAGTCGGCGGGCGCGACCCCATCGGGCGCGACCTCGCCGGGGTACTCATAGCGCAGTTCATCCAGCGAGAACGTGCTTAGGTTGGCGATATGCAATGACTCGGTCAGCAACCGGTGCGGATAGATGTTGGCCAGCCGCAGGCGCGAGCGGAGGTGCTGCTCCGCGTTGGGCGTAAGGCGATATCCGCACTCGGGCACGGACGTGCGCAGCCGGATGGCACTCAGCACGTCATGCAGCGGCTTGCGGGAGCGCACGTGCATCAGTACGTGGCCGGTGGCCACCACGCGCAGATGGTTGTCGGCCGCGGTCCGCAACACGCCGGCGCGGTGGAAGTCGTCCATCGCGCGGTACAACAGGCTCAGGCTGATCCACGCGCGTCCGGCGAACGTGGCGGTGATCCAGGCGGCCTGGCTATTTAGCCGGTCCGCCGGTGTGCAGTAGTCCGGTGTGAAGATGAGGGTGCAGTCGGGCAAGCCCCTCAGGTGCGCGTAGGGTGCCTCGGGTGCATCCAGGTCGCGCGGAGTCAGCAGGTAGGCGCCCTTGGCAGTCCGCGTGCGGGCCAGCGTGATGAGCTCGCATAGGTTGCCGTAGCCTTCGCGATTGCGCGCGATCGCGATGAAGGAGACAGCCGGGCTGCCGTCGGCATTGACCAGCCGGAAGAAGGCGCCGACCAGCAGCTTGAGGCCGTGTTTCTTGGCCTCGGTGTGGGCGCGGACGATGCCTGCCAGCGAACATTCGTCCGTGATGGCCAGGGCGCTGTAACCGAGTTCGACCGCGCGCTCGACCAGTTCCTCGGCGCGCGAAGCACTGTCAAGGAACGAGAAATTCGAGAGGCAATGGAGCTCGGCGTAGTCGGGTAGGCCGCCGCCGGTCAGCAGGGAATCCATGGCGTTGCCTCACCCGAACAGGCCGTGCAGGTACCACCGCGCCTCGTCGCCCTCACGGCTACCCATACGCTCCTGGTACACCCAGTAATGCGCGTGATCCCGGCCCTCGGCCACGTAATAATCGCGCGTCACCACCTCGCCCGCCCACCATCCCGCCTCGATGCGCTCCGGCGGGGAGACCAGCCGCAGCGGCGAGCCGTAGAACGGCCGATGATCGCGGATCAGCAATGCGATCGGCTTGTCCAATAACCAGCTTGGGCGCGGCAGCCGCGGTGCGTCGACAGCAGGTCCAGGCTTGCCGACGGCCGGCACCCAGGCATTGGCGACTTCGGGACGATAGTCCGCCCGCATCTCGGGGCGCAGGATATTGTCGGCGCCAAGTCGCGCCGTCAGCAATTCCATCACGCGAGCTTGGTCCTCCGGCGTGCCGCCGGGCTCCGGGAACAAGGTTTCGCTGGGGGGTGCCTTGGCCTGGACGTCGGTCACGGTCAGGCGCACGGCTATCATCGGCGCGTCGACCTGCAATTGCGCCAGACGCTCACGTAGCAGTCGCAACAGGTGGTCCTCGCTCCAGGTCGGCTCGGCCAGTGCGATCTCAATTACCGTTGGTGGCAGGGCTTCCCGACCGCGCTCGTGCTGCAGTTCGAGCGTGATCTTCGTCACCGCCAGCTGATGGGCCGTCAGCCAGCCGATCATCTGCACGATCAGGCTGCGGGAATAGAGCAGGGTGGCTTCGGCATGCTCGATGCGATCCGGCAGCTCGACCCGTGCGCTGAATGTGGGCGGCGCCTCGATCCAATCGAACACTTCTGGCGCCTGACCGAGGGCGCGATCCATGGCCTCGTTGAGTGCCTGACCGCAGCGCCGCTGCAGGCCGGCCCGGGGCAGTCGGCGAACGTCGCCCAGCGTGCGGCAGCCCAGTCCATCCAGCCATTCGAGATAGGGGCGTGCCGGTGGCAGGGTGCCGACGGACAGCCCAGCAACCTGGCGTTCCAGTGACTCGGCCTTCAGCGCGGTACCGCCGCCGGCGCGCGCCAGCAGCCACGCCCCTTGCGCGGTGGGCGCGCAACCGAGCGCCGTCGTGAAGCCAAGCGCCCGAGCCGTGTCCCGGATCCGGCGGCGCATCTTGGGCCCACCACCGAACAGCCGCAGGCTGGTCGACACCTCGACCAGTACCGAGGCCTCTTCCGCTTCGACCACGTTCGGCGAGAACTGCAGCAGCGCCATGGCCACCGCCCGCAAGGCCTCGGCCTCTTTCGCCGGCGCCCGGTCGTAGAGGAGCGTCTGCGGGGCCATCGTCAGCACACCGCCACGGCGCATCTGCAGGCGAATGCCCGCCTGTATCGCCATGCGCGAAGCAAGATGAACCCGTTCCTTCTCCAGCACCGCCACGGCGAGCTCAGTGGACCAGCTCGGCCGGAACACTTCGAGGGATAGGGAGGGCAGGTGCAGGCAAATCCAGAGGCGCAACATGACGGTGAAGCAGGATCGGCGACGGCTCCAGCGAGACGAGCAGAGACTTATCTTGCTGCGGACCGCGCCGCTTGATGAAGGTGAGTTCGACGCCGCCGGCGGCCGGCGCGATGCCGATGCGCAGCGGCGCCGGTGAGGCGTCACGCGCGCAGGCCAGCGGCCGCATCAGGCAGAACAGGGTTTCGCCGGACTGCGCTGCGAGGTGTAGGCGGCGCAGAGCATCATTGCGGACGTGCTGCTGCCAGAACAGCACGGCACCGCAGGTCCCGGCGCGTAAGAGCTGCTCGGCAGCCCATAGCGCGTCTGCCGTGCGCTGGCTGCGAATCCAGAGTAACTGTTGCGGAGGCAGCCCCCAGTTGGCCAGGGCCAAAGCCTGAGGGGTATGTGGCGGCTGAATCAGGGCGATGGGCCGCTTGGATACCTCGACGATGGCAGGTCGAAGCAGCCGCATTTCGCCCACGCCCGCCTGCCTGATCAGGAACTCGACCAGCGTGCCGGTTGGCCAGCCGCCGCCTGGCAATTCGCGGGCCAGGTCGGGATAACCGGTCGCTACAGTGCGACCGGCGGCCCGAGCCAACTGCGAGGCTCGCCAGAGGGCGGGGTGGATGGATTCGGGGGCAGGGCAGGCCATGGCTGGTTCGTGGGTAGCTAAGAGCCAGTGTACTGTATATTTATACAGTATGCGCGACCCGAGATTAATGTGATTTACGAGGCGCACCCATCCATTTGTGCGTACCCGGAATTGGCCGGACTAGGTGCGCGCTTTGCTGGATTGAAAACCGGACTTAGCTGGATTGCCGCGCAGCCCATGCAAGCGCGTGTTGCTCAAAGGGGATGATGGACGGGCGCTTTCGACCCAAATGCGACGTTTGTTGCAATAGTGGACATCGGCCGCTGAGCTGCTCGAAGCGGCCATCCGCGTCTAACGCACGCTATTGGGTAATTACATGGCTACCGCAGTTGATGTAGGGCCTGGCTTCGATTACTCAGGAAAGCCTATGACATAACGGGAGCGGATCTCGATCGAGTTCATGGTCGAAGTTGCGCGAGTAAGCAAAATGTAGGAGTCGTCTTGCTGCCCTGGTCGCTGCTGCTTTCTCAACCGCCGGAAAATCGCGCGAATCGGACGCTAACTATTGCAAATGTGCCCTTTCGCACGTTCTGACTCGGGACGTCGCCCGACCTTACTTGCCTCGTCGGATCTCGCTACCTATCTTCAAGAGAGTCAAGAGGCAATTCGCGTGCAAGGTCGTCTGCGCGCCAGCACTGTGGTCAAGCGTGATCCGAACTGCAGCGATGTATCGAGTGTCGCCCGAAAGGAATCCGAGATGCGCAAACTGATTGCCAGCGCGCTGTGGGCGCTCGCGCTCGCTTTGACTGCCTGCCGCAGCGGTGGCGGATCGAGCCCCGCGTTGTCGTCGGGCTCGGACACCTCTGCGCCAGGTGGGTCATCACTGTCGCCGTCGACCGCCACGCTCAGCCTCGTAGCCCAAGTCGGCCGCCAGCTCTTCTTCGACAAGACTCTTTCAGGCTCGGGCAAGATGTCATGCGCAACCTGCCATGATCCTGGCTACGCGTACGGGCCGCCGAACAGCCTCGCGGTGCAGTTGGGCGGGCCCGACCTGCAGTCTCCAGGTACGCGCGCGGTGCCATCGCTGCGTTATAAAGAAACCACGCCGGCATATTCGGATTCGGCAGTCAATCCGGACGGCGTGAGCCTCCCAAGCCCCGGCGGTGGTTTCATGTGGGACGGCCGTGCCGATACGCTTGCAGTGCAGGCCGCCGTGCCGCTACTCAATCCGGTCGAGATGGACAACGCTTCGCCGGCCGCCGTGGTGGCTGCTGTGCAAGCCGGTCCAACCGCGGCGCCCTTCCGACAAGCGTTCGGGGCAAACGTGTTCAACGATACGACCACGGCGTTCAACGACATCGGGCAAGCGCTGCAGGCATATCAGATCGAAGAGCCAAGCTTCCACCCGTACAGCAGCAAGTACGATCTGTATGCGCAGAACAAGATCGGCGGCACGCTCACGGCCGCCGAAATGCGGGGGGCGATCGTGTTCAGCAATGCCCACAGCGGCAACTGCGCCGCGTGCCACTACCCCGGCGCGGGCTTCAACGGCAGCAGTGCGCTCTTCACCGACTTCATGTTCGAGGCGATCGGCGTGCCGCGCAATCCGGAGATCGCGGCGAACGCAGATTCCACGTATTTCGACATGGGCCTGTGCGGGCCGGAACGCACGGATCACATGCCGCGCTCGCCGGGTGCGCCGGACGTATATTGCGGGCTGTTTAAGACCCCGACGCTACGCAACGTGGCCACACGCCAGGCGTTCTTCCATAACGGCGTGATGCATTCGCTGCTGCAGGTCGTGCACTTCTACAACACGCGCGATACGAACCCTGAGATCTGGTATCCGACGGTTGGCGGGAGGCCCCTTGCAACGCCGTCGCCGAACTTCCTAACCTACGGGCTGGTAACGACGCAATACACGGGCGGCACCGTTCAGAAGTTCAACGATCTGCCCTCGGCGTATCGGGGCAACATCGATACGCAGGTGCCGCTCGACGGCCGCCCTGCCGGCTCGACGCCACCGATGACCGAGCAGCAGGTGCGGGACTTGGTCTGCTTCCTCGGCACGCTGACCGACGGATACCAGCTGTCGGCCAGCCGACCGACCAGCGGGCCCTGCGTTAACTGAGCCGACGCGCTCAAGGTCATGGCGCGGTTCTGTCGGGTTCGCACGGCTTGAACGAATAGAACACGATGGCGATAAAGCAACACACCGTGTATGTCCGGACCGCGATCAGCGCGGCGTGCGCTGCGGGCAGCTTCCTGCTTGCCGGCTGCCACGACATGCAGGCGGCTGACATGACGAATCTCACCGCTGCGCTCAACGACTATCTCGCGCATCGGGGCAACCTGTGCCTCGCGAAGTACGACTGGCCGATCGACGTGACCAGCGTGGAGCCGCAGGTGGGAGACCGCGACGCGGTGCAGATGCCTGTGCTCGAAAAGCTTGGCCTCGTCACCTCGAAGGACACAATGGTCATCCGCAAGACCGACGACGGCACCGTGATGCTGAGAGCGCGCGAATATGCGCTGACCGCGGAAGGCATGAAATACTACCTGCACGAGCCGGTGATCATTGCAACGGCGACGAGTCGCATCACGCATTCGGCCGACTTCTGCGTGGCGAAGCTGTTGCTCGACCGGATCATCGGCTGGGAACCTCCACTCACGCGCGACGGCAAGACGAAGACCGTAGTGACGTTCACGTACAAGATCGATCCAGCGCCGTGGACCAGCTCGCCCGACGTGCGACGCGTGTTTCCGATTATCGCTCGGGTGATCGAAGGCGCGGGGACGATGCAACTGCGCGAAGGCTTTACCCTTACGCCGAACGGCTGGGTGGCGAACGAGCTGTTCGACGACTAAAGCCGCGGCGTGACTGGTATAGGCGGCCACGATGCGTTCGACGTGGCGCCGCCTAACCCGCCTCCACGACGATCAGTCGCCATGAGCGGTCGTTGACGAAGGCTAGAATGCCTATTTCCACTTGCCGAACGAGCGCCTGACGAACGCCTCCTCGAACCTTGATATTGCTGAGATTCTCTACGACTCGGGACACGTGCGCTATCGCTACGCGCGCGTGATCGCGCCGGATGGAAGTAAATGGCTTCGCCATGGACTATTTGTTCACTATGGAGAGAGTGGCTCGATTCTCTCTGAGGGGACGTATGTCGAAGGGAAAGAAGAAGGACTCTGGCGAGATTACCATCCGAACGGTGTACCGGCGGCCGAGGGCTACTTCGTTGGCGGCAAGGAGAACGGGAACGTGGCGATTTTGGTCCGACACTGGCCAGGAGGAGCCTTCGCAGAGTTTCCCTTCTGCGACGGGCTGACAGATCGCGTCACGTCGTCACTGCTCTGTTCGATGAAGGTGCCCGGCAATGCGGTGCCTGCATTGTTTACCAAGACGCCGAGGTTCGGGTCATCGCGCAGACGCGTTTCGATCTTCGCGACGTCTGCGGGCTGTCTGGAAATTGAACAGGAGAAAATGATGATTGCTAACAAGGAAGAGATTCACGCCGCGTGCATGGCGACGCTCGACAGGTTCATGGACGCGCTGAACGAACACGATGCGAGGGGCATGGATGCAACGATGCATTTCCCTCATCTTCGGTTGGCTGACGGAAAGTTCAAAGTCTACGAGGCGCCTGGCCAGAATCCGATGGACCTGTTCGTCAGGCTAAAAGAAGAGGATGACTGGAAATACAGCCGATGGATTCGGAGGGATCTGATTCAGTTCAACAGCTACAAGGCACATTACGCACTCAGCTACACGAGGTACAGAAGTGACGACTCGATCATTGGAACCTACGAATCACTTTACGTGCTGACATTGCAGGATGGACGGTGGGGCATACAGGCACGATCCAGCTTCGGGCCGTGACCGAGCTCTAATATCTGGCGAGGCGCGAGGCAATTCGTGCAAACCAAGCTCCGATGTGCCAGCCAAAACGAGATCATGACTGGAATTCCAAGAATAACCCTCAATCAACGGCTTTGGTTTTCTTTGAGCCTGATCTGGCTGGCCATGCTGGGACTTGGGAAGCCGGAGCGCCTCGCCAGCCGCGGTGAATCCGCCGCGGTCGACCACCTGCACGAAGTAATGGACGTCCTTCAGATCTAGCATGGCATGGCGACTCGCCGGCCATTCCAGTGCCGGCTGCGTTCGTTGCGGGGGTGAGTGGGCGACGCCCGATCATACTCCAGCGCTGGCGCCCACTGCCACCCGGGCAAGCCTTGGCGCCGTGCCGCGTCTGCGTCCCGACAGCCTCGGGAATCGCCCATCCGGCGCCACCTCGAGCACCGCGCCTCACAGGGCGGCATTGTCCAAGTTTGCAGAACCCTGCGTACAACCCGTGACGGCTGCCCAATCGGTATCTGCCGTCATAAGCTGTTGCACAGGAGCGGCTATGTGCTGTTTCTACATGCCTATTTCAAACTGGAGAGGACAATGTTAATGCTCAAGGGATTTCATCATCTGACCCTCGGCGTGAGGCACGCACAGGAGGATGTGGACTTCTACGTCAAGCTGCTCGGGCAGAGCCTCGTGAAGAAGACCGTGCTTCTCGACGGCGAGGATCCCATCTACCACCTTTACTATGGCAACGCGAATGGCGATCCGGGGACCCTGGTGACGTCGTTCCCGTTCCGTCAGCGGGGCGTTATGGCGCGTCCGGGATCGGGCCAGGTGCGGGTCATCAACTACTCGGTTCCCAAGGGCTCGCTCGAATTCTGGCGCAGCCGCTTCGATGCCATGGACGTGCCGTATGACAGCGAGATCGTCGAGCGCTTCGGAGAGCGCCGCCAGCGGTTCCAACATCCGTGCGGCATCGAGTTCGATCTCGTCGAAACGGATCTCGATTCGCGTCCGGCTTGCGTGGCCAGCGATATCCCCGAAGCCCATGCCATCCGCGGCGTCCACAGCATCACGCTGTCGCTGCGGGAAGTCGCCGAATCTTCGGCTCGACGTCCTCGCGCCACGGCGGCAATGAAGCCACGCTGCTGGCGACCTACGCGCCCATGGCGCACCTGGGCCTGATCATCGTGCCGCTGGGCTATGCCGACGCGGCGATGTTCAAGGCCGGCACTCCGTACGGCGCGACTCACGTCTCGCACCGTGACGCCGTGAAGCCCGACGACGATCACCTGGCGGTTGCCCGGTTCCAGGGCCGCAGGGTGACGACCATCGCCCGTGCCTTGCACGTCCAGCCGCAGCCCGTGGCAGCCTGAAAGTAAAAGCCTGATCGTAAAAAAGGGCGGAGACTCGCAGTCTCCGCCCGATTCCTGCATCGCCACAGGCGGGTGACACGATGGCAACCGCTCAGGCTCGTGCAGTCTCCACGCAGCTTGCCATGGCATCGATCCGGCGCGATGGCGGTAGCAGGTCGTCCCACATCGACGTGAGCCCCAGATACGCCAGCCGCACCAGGTTGACACCCCAAAGCACATCGCCAAGGGCGAACGCGCATCCCGCGAGATACGGGGCCGGTGCGGAACCCGGCGTGCGGCCCAGCGCCTTCAACACGCCTTCGACGTGATGGCGTGCGGTGCGCTGGCATGCGGCATCGCGGCGGACCGCAATGCCGCCTCGTTCCTTCTCGATCCTGGTGCGACAGGCGGCAACTAGTCCTGCGTCCCCGGCATGGTTGACGATCATGGACTCGAGCGCCGCGATCTTGTGATCGTAGACCGTTTCCATGATCGTCTTGAGCGCGTCACTCCGCAGCCCGGGCATTTCCTTGTCCGCGGGCGTGCGGACATACCGCGGGCGGATCGCCGATGAAGCCGCGTGCAGACCAGAGTTCCGGGAACGGGATCTCGTTCATGGTCGGCAGGAGCCAGGCAATGCCCTCGGTGCCGAAGTAGGCCGGCCGGGCGCCGAACGTCCGGCGCGTCGCCATCAGGTGCAGGTGCTTCCACGCGGAGAATCCCTCCGCGATATCGGCCAGCGTCTCGCCGAGCTGCTGCAGTTCCCGGTGCCCGTCCGGGTCGGCGTAGACCTCGCGCCAGACGTTCTCGACCGCCTTGTCCGGCGTGTAGGGCACACTGAAATCACGGTCGAGTACCACCGCCGGCACG
Source organism: Cupriavidus sp. CuC1 (assembly GCF_044627735.1). Taxonomy (NCBI): domain Bacteria; kingdom Pseudomonadati; phylum Pseudomonadota; class Betaproteobacteria; order Burkholderiales; family Burkholderiaceae; genus Cupriavidus; species Cupriavidus sp. CuC1. Next base: position 56,633 of record NZ_JBIUHC010000024.1, read on the forward strand.
GCGAAGCCCTTGCGGCTCAGGTGGGCGAGCACGTCGTCATACAGGCTCGGCTCTGCCAACGCCCTGCTGAGTTGTTCCCAGCGCCGGGGTTGCGGCAGGAAGTGCTGCAGGTGCTCCCCCTGCTTGATGCCGAGCAGGTAGACCATCTGCCGGTACGTCCAGCCCTGGAGGGCGGTGTCCTTGCCGAACTTCGGGCCAACGCAGGACAGGATGGCCAGCAGGTCGACCGGCGTCATCCACGCGATGGAGCGCCATGTGGCATTGAGCGGCTCGTGGTGGGCGACGACGCGCCGCAGCGTCCGGCAGGCCCCGGTCAGGTCATCGGCACGCAATTGCGCCTGCGCGGCCTGCATTTCCTTGATGATCAGCATCCAGTAGAGCTCGGACACCTGCGCCGATACGATCCAGGCGTGCTCGCCGGGATGATCGCTGACCGGGCGCTGCAGCGAGTGGAGCACGTCTGTCTGTAACCAGTCACTGTATGGCGTATGCCCGGCTGGCGTTCCGGCCGGTGCCGGGGATGCGGGCTTGACGGTATCGTTCACTTTGGTCTCCTTGTGGTGGTGGGGGCAGGCGAGTTTTGTGGAACTGCGACGGACCGCATCGACTCCATCTGCGTCAGGCCTGTCGCGGTGATCAGGGTATCGAGTGCGTGGCGCCGGCCGAGGGGATGCGGGAAGCTGTCGGATGGCTGGCCGGTCATTACCACAGGCTCTCCAGCAGCGCATCCAGCTTCGTGCCGGCATCCTCGCCAAGATCGCCGACCTCGGAGGGATAGTTCTGCTTGAGCAGGGCCGCCATCTCGGGAAGCTTCGCCCGATCGAAATCGAGGTCGCCGAGCCGGCTCGGCAATTCCAGTGCGTCCACGGCTGCCTCGATGCGGTCAGCGAGGAATGCGGCGGGCGTGCGGCTGCCACGGTCCGTGGAGAAAATCTCGAGCTTTCGGCCATAGACGTCGGCGCAGGCGCGGATGACGGGCGCCAGCGCAATGCACGATGTCACGCTGTGTGGTACCCCGAACGTCCCGCCGAGGATGTGCCCGATGCGATGGCTCAGGCCGTAGATGACCGAAGCAGGATAGAAGTAACACTGCCACGCGGCGAGCTGAAGCTGCAACAGGTCGTCGGTCGACACGTGGCCGCCCGCGATGGCCTCGCGCGTTTCGAGCTTGTGCGGCCACTTCTCCAGTACGCCAAGGAAGCGCTCCACGCCTCTGGCGGCCAGGATGGCGTGAGGGTGATCCACGTCGACCCGGCGCATGCCTTCCACCGCATGGTCGATCCCCTTGATGGCCGAACTCAGCAGCAGCATACGTGGCGTGTCGACAATCATCCGGGGATCGATCACCACCAGCCTGGGTGTCGTTTCGCGCACGGCATAACTGCGCTTGAACTTCTGGGGACCGTCCGTTTCCGTCACGCCGAAGTAGTGGGAGAACTCCGAACCCGACAGGGTCGTCGGAATCGCGGCAATGGGCAGGTAGCGGCCTGTCTGCTGGAAATGCTGGTACGAGACTGCCTTTGCGGCGTCGAGTACAGAGCCGCCGCCGAGGGCGATGATCGATCCCGCATCGGCCTCGATGCAGGCACGCAGTCCATCGCGTACGGCGAAATCGGGCACATGCGGCGGCAGGCCGGTGAACGTGCCCACGCCGTCGCCGATGGCAGGCTGCAGGTGCTCGCGGTTCAATGCCTCAAGGAATTCCACCGTGAACGTCATCGGACGGCGGATGCCGTAGTTCCCCATGGAGGGGGCGACGGTTTTCAGCACGTCGTGTCCCCAGACAATCTCTTCCTGCGGCAAGCATTTCAACTGGTTCATTCCACTTCTCCACCATGTTTTCGTATGCGATCGGGGGCTCCGATCCCGAGTAGGAAGATAGGCGAATCGGGTTCGCGCGTGCGCGCGGGATTTGAGAACGGAGCGTCCAGGATTTTGGACGCCGCACATGTGCGAATGGGGGCCTGTCGTTCGTTGTTTCCGGACGAAGCTTTCAAGTTTTGCCGTCTTCACAAGGCAGGGGCGTGTCTATGATCCTTTCCACCGTAGCGACCCCCACCACGAGAACGGAGACATGAAGATGGAGGCAATCCAGATTACAGAAGCGCTGATTCGCGGACGCCACAGCAAGCGCGGCTTCCTTGACCGGCCGGTGCCGATCGAGACTGTCAGGGACATCCTGTCGGTCGCGAAATACGCGCCGAGTTCGAGCAACACGCAGCCTTGGCGCTGCTATGTGCTGACCGGAAAGGCTCGCGAGAAGATTGCGGGAGCCGCGGTCGAGGCGTATCGCGCCGATCCTGAGGGACTGGCGCCCGACTACCCGTTCTTTCCAAAGGAATTGCCGGCGCCATTCTCGTCGCGCTTCAATACGTTTCGCGGGATGCTGGGCGATGCGCAGGGCGTGCACAGGAGCGATATCGTCGGGCGCCGGCGCGACGTCGAACGGCAGTTCCGGTTCTTCGATGCGCCAGTGGGACTGATCTTCACCATGGACCGGCGCCTGGAATGGGCCAGTTTCATCTGCTACGGCTGCTTTCTCCAGAACATCATGCTGGCGGCGCGCGCCCGGGGGCTGGACACCTGCCCGCAGCAGATCTGGTCGCTGCAATCGGCGGTCCTTCGTGAAGGCCTCGCCATTCCCGACGGGGAGATGATCGTGGCCGGAATGTCACTCGGCTATGCAGACAACAATATTCCGGAAAACAACATGGAGCTTAGCAAGCTGGAACTGGACGAGTTCGTCTCGTTCGTCGATTGCTGACCCCCGGAACCGTCCGGGTCGCTCCTTGACCTGGAAAAGCGCGAAGAAGCGATAGCCATCGTTAGCGAGCCTCGGCAAATTGCGGAGATGTCGAATACTTAACGTAGGCGCGCCTAACCGGCTGATGCGGATTCCCGGAGCCCTCAGCCGAAAAAGACAATAAAGAGACGGAGGAGACATGATTAAAGTGCCCGCGAGATTCTTGACGGTTGTTGCGCTCGCATGCTTGCTCGCCTCGAAGGTCGAGGCAACCGAGAATGGCCAGACCAGTTACCCTGTTGGCGTCAATACCGTATTGAATGGAATCTTGCCACCGCCTGGTGAAACCCAGTTCTATAACTACACGCTTTACTACAATGCCGGAAAATTCGCTGGCCCGCATGGAGGAAGTCTCGTTCCCGGCTTCCACTTGAACACGTTTGCTGACGCCCCGCGTGTCGTTCACACATGGGGCACTACATTCGGCCCCTTTACTGTGTCCAGTGGTGCAATCGTCCCGCTCGTTCATCTTGGGCTGGAAACGCCAGGCGGCAGCGGCAAGCGCTATGGAATTGGAGACATCATTCTTGAGCCGTGGCTCATTGATTATTCAAATCCATCGCGAACATTCTTCGCCTTCCTCGCCACCAATGTCGCAGTGCCGAGCGGGTCCTACTCCGCCAACCGAGTGGCGAACACTGGTCGGAATGTATATGCGTTAATACCGCACATCAGTACCACATGGTTCCCCACGCCCGCAGTTGAAGTCTCCACCACCACGCTCGTAGAGATCAGTTCACCGAACTCGGCGACTCGATATCACTCTGGCGCGGTTGCAGCACTTGAGTATCTGGTTGGCTATTCGCTTGACAGCAAGTTCCAGCTCGGGCTTCAGGGATACCTCCTGAAGCAGTTCACCGATGACAAAGTCAACGGCACGCCCATACCAGGGGATGGGTTTCGCGGAAGAGCTGTCGCTGTCGGGCCGCAACTACGATACATGTGGTCGCCGGCGGCTGGCATTGTGTTCAAGTATCAGCGCGAGTTCGCCGTGCAGAATCGGCCGCAAGGCAACAAGTTCTGGGTTGAACTGTGCTTCCCTCTTTGATCGGAATGAGGCGACGTTCGAAGCGAATACGCGGCTTGCCGAACCCGGCAAGCTGCGCATGCGTGCGCTCAAAGTCTACGGCGACGTGGTGTCGTTTGCTGCCAGGTTTGCCGCGATCGGTGGGGTTCGGGCGCATTGACGGTCATGGCGCGAGCGGCCTCCGGCCACGGCAATGGCGGTCATTGGGGGCGTCTGACCGTGGCACTGCGCGCACCCTTTGCAGTACCATGCGATGGAAGCAGACACCATTGGCCCAAACCCAACCGCTACCAAGGCAGCCAGATGCTGGACCTGAAAGACGTTTTTCACTTCGTGCAAGTGGTCGACCGCGGTGGCTTTACGTCTGCTGGCAACAGCCTGGGGCTGCCCAAGTCCACGTTAAGTCACAGGGTCAAGGAGCTGGAGGCTTCGCTGGGCGTTCGCCTGATCAACCGGACCTCGCGCCAGTTTGCCTTGACCGACGTAGGCGCTGAGTTCTACCAGTACGCTGTCGCCTTGCTGCAGAGCGCCGACGTCGCGGAACAGGCGATGCGCCAGAGGCTCGCGGAACCCAGCGGGATCATCCGCGTGACGGTAGCGGTCGAGCTTGCGCAGTTTGCGCTGCGCCAGGTCCTGCCGACGTTCCTTAGCAGCCATCCCAAGGTCAGCATCGTGGAAATCGCCACGGACAGGCTCGTCGACGTTGTCGGCGAGGGCTTCGACCTGGCGCTGCGCGGACATACCTCGGCACTGCAGGATTCCAACCTGGTCCAACGGCCCATTGTCAGGGCGCCATGGTACCTGTTTGCGGGTGCCGACTACCTCGAACGGAGGCCACTCCTGGAGGCACCGGAGCAACTTGCATCCCATGCCATCGTCTCGATGGTGCGCAAAGGGCCGCTGCAGTGGCAACTGCGCGGCCCCGACGACAGGCTCGTCACCATCCCGATCGAGCCAAGATTCCAGAGCAACAGCATGATGTCCCTGAAGGAGGCAGCCTGCGCCAACGTTGGCGTGGCAGCCCTGCCCGGGTATATCTGCCGGTCCGAGCTGCAGGCTGGCGTGCTGCGGCAAGTCCTGCCGGGCTGGATCGCCGCGGATGCGCGCATCTCCGCCCTCATGCCCTATCGGACCGGACTGCTTCCCGCGGTGCGGTCTCTGGTCGATTTCCTCGCCGTAGAGCTGCCCAAGGTCACCGCGTTCGACGGCCGCTGACCCGGCACTACCTCCTCTGCCTCCAATGCCACGCGGGCCACGCCCCGTGTGTCCCGCCGGGCGTTCCATATTCATGGACGCTGTGTTCGGCGCCAGCCAGCTTCCAAGGCCGAGCCGTTCAACTATCGTTTCCAACCAGGGATAAGCCAACCGCAACGTCATCCTGGAGTGGAATACATGAACCAATTGAACTGCCAGCCACAAGACGCGATCTTCTCTGGCCACGACATACTTCCGACGGCTGTCGCGTCGCTCGACCAGCACGGCATCCGACACCCATCCCGAACGACGGCCCCGCATTCCATGGGCTTGCGCAACGCGCTGGATGCCCTTGCCACGCGGCAAACCACCGCGGCGGCATTGACGGAGCAGGCACTCGAACGCGCGGAAGCCAGCAAGCGGCTGCTCAATGCATTCTCGGCGATCGATTGGGACCGTGCCCTGAAGGCGGCCGCGGAAAGCGATCGCCGCTATGGCGAACGCCGGCCGCGGCCACTGGAAGGACTGCCCATTGCGGTCAAGGATCTGATCGACACCAAGGGCATGGAGACCCGCTACGGCTCCGCAGCCTATCTCGGTCATGTGCCAGCCGCCGATGCGGACATCGTGAAAACTCTGGTGGAGCGCGGCGCGATCATCATCGGCAAGACCACGACCCACGAATTCGCGTGGGGCGTGACAACCGCCAGCGCCAGGTTTGGCGATACCCTGAATCCGCTGGACCATACACGCATACCCGGGGGTTCCAGTGGTGGCGCCGCGGCGGCGATTGCGCACGGTGCCATCATGGCGGGCGTGGGCACGGATACCGGCGGCTCGGTCCGGATTCCCGCCGCGCTGTGCGGCGTCGTCGGATACAAGCCCACGCTCGGCACGTTATCCACGCGCGGCGTGTTCCCCCTGGCGCCCACTTGCGACCACGTTGGCCTGCTCGGCGAGCAGGTGGACGACGTGCTGTTGCTCGCCGATGCCATTGACATCAAGGTTCCCGAGAGCGATGCGTGGCTGTCCGCACGGCTGGGCGTCATTCGTGACATTGCACCGGTTCCACTCAGTCCGGAAATTGCGGTGGCATTTGATGGCGCGATGAAGCGGCTGGCACAAGTCTTTTCCTGTGTGAACGTCAGCACGTCCGGCCTGTTCGATGCGGTATTCGGTGCCTTCGCGAGCATCGTCCTGATCGAAGGCGGCATCGAGCATTTCCGCCGCAACGACTGGGACCGTATCTCGATGCACTACAACCCGGAAACCGTCGACCGGCTGAAACGCGCCGAAACCATGGACCTGCGCGCCTATGCGGCGGCCCAGCAGACCAGGCGAAGTTTCACGACAAGGCTGCACGAGGTGATGTCGACGGTTGACTATCTCGTGCTGCCGACATGCCCGTGCACCGCACCGCATCTCGATGCCGGCACCGTGAGCATTGGCCCTTGGACCGGCACGGTCCGAGAGGCGCTGATGACCTATACGGCACCGTTCAATGTCGCGGGATTTCCTGCCATTTCGATTCCCCTGGCGACCGGCGAACGCAGCCTTCCCGCTGCATTGCAGATCGTCGCGAAGCCCGGCGACGACGGTGCGCTGCTGCAAATCGCACAGCAGATGGAGCTGATGCTGCGAACGGGCACCGCCCACAAGAGTTGCTAGACGTCAACCCCAAAACCAGGAGACAACGATGAACGATACCGCCAAACCTGAGTGCCAGGAGACCAGCAATGAGCCATGAAAAATTGACGAATATGGCGGCCGGTGCCCGTGCCGCCATCGCGGACCCCGCGCGAATCTCTCTCGTGGGTAGTGACGCCAACCCGCGCTTCGAACTGTTCCACGCGGCCAGTTCGCTCTGCTCGCAGAAAGTGCGCACGGTACTGTTCGAGAAGCAGTTGCCGTACCGTTCGAACAATTTGATGATCCTTGGCTCGATGGGTCCGGATGGCGTGGTTCCAGCCGAGCACTACCATCCGCCCTACGTCCGACTGCGGTTGCTTGCCGGCCGGGAAGTGGGGCGGGACCTTGTCAGCGGGTATAGCGGGCGCACTTCGGTGGAGACCGAAGGCTTTGATCCCTGCGCGGTCCCGTTGCTTGTGGACTACGAGGCTGGCCGTGTCATTGCCGATTCCAGACGGATCTGCTGCTATCTCGATGCGGTGTCGCGCGATCCCGTTCATCTCGTGCCGGAGGATGCCGATGTGCGTGCCCAGGTGATGCACCAGGTGAACATCGTCGATCAGATCCCGAACGGCACCTTGCTCTACGGCTTTCATCCCGATGCCGACCTGCGGCCTGAAGCGCTCAAGACGGCCATGGAAACGGTCTACGACTACAAGATCAAGGCGCTCGAAGCCATGATTGACGCCAATGCCGACGATGCGGAGCTCGTTGCGGCCTATCGCGCGAAGATCGCGAAGGAGCGGGGCGGCAAGTCGGTCTGCCGCGATGCGGCATTTCAGCGCGCCGCACGTCGGCACGTCGCGGGCCTCTTGACGGACCTCGACCATGCGCTTGGTTCGTCGTCACCATACCTCAGGGGGGAATCGTTCTCGCTCGGCGATGTGCTGTGGGGTGTCAACCTGGTCCGGATGGCTTATCTGGGGCTTGCGTCGATGTGGGAAAACCTGCCCAACGTCGAGCGATATGTTGATGCGCTGGCCAAGCGTCCGTCCCTGTGCACGGAAGCGGTCCGGGCCACGGTCGATTCCATGCCGCCTTCGCGCTATATGCATGTCATTGCCCGGTGCGGGGAGGCGGTGCCGGTGTAGTCCTCGAGCCGGATGGCACCGGTCAATGCCGGTGCCTGTGGCAGGAGGGGAATGGGCGGAGACTCTGCATCTCCGCCCATTTTCTTTCTCGGGCTGCCACGGGCTTCACGGCATCACTGAAGCCGTCGGAACGTGTACGCAAGGTTCGGCAAAACTGAACGATCGGGGCCGGCGCAGCGGTGCGCGCCAAGGTTTGCCCGGATCCCGGCGGATGCGCGCCCTGGGGTATGATCGGAGGTCAAGATCACACCCACATCCGATCCATTGCCACCGCCGGCAATGATCCGCGCCCCTCATGCAATGCTGGATCTGAAGGACGTCTATTACTTCGTACAGGTGCTTGACCGCGGCGGGTTCACCTCGGCCGGCGAGATGCTTCGGCTGCCGAAGTCGACGCTGAGCCATCGGGCCAAGGAACTGGAGGCGTCGCTGGGCGTTCGGCTCATTAACCGGACCTCGCGCCAGTTCGCCATGACCGAGGTCGGCAAGGAGTTTTACCAGTACGCCATGGCGCTGCTGCGCAGTGCGGAGGTTGCCGAGGAAGCCATGCGTCAGAGGCTTGCGGAGCCGAGCGGTGTGATGCGCGTCACTTTAGCCGCGGTTCGCGCCGGCCTGCTGCCGGCGGTACGTACACTGGTCGACTATCTTGCCGTGGTGATGCCCAAGGTGACGGCTTTCGACCGGAGCTGACCTGGCAATCCGCGGGTACGGGATCTTTTTTATTTGCCAGGCTATGACGAAGTCACCGGCTCAGGATCCATCCAACGCAGCGCCGCTGCATGAGCAGATCTACGCTCGGATTCGTGCCTCGATTCAGCAAGGGCAACTGAAACCCGGGCAGCGGGTGCCATCCTTGCGTGCGTTTGCGGGCGAGCTCGGAGTGGCGCGCGGGACCGTTCAGGTCGCCTATGACCGACTCTTGGGCGAAGGTTACCTGATCGCCAGAGGCCCTGCGGGGACGTTCGTTTCCGAGCAAATTGCGCCATCGCGCCCCCACCGCGTGGCCGCAGCGGCTGGATCCAGCCGCACGCCACCGGACCAGGAACTTACCGAGTTTTCGATCGAAACGGATGGTGGAATCCCCGCGCCGTTGCAACTGGGGCTTCCCGCGCTGGATGAGTTCCCGCGAAAACTATGGACGAGGTTGATGGCGCGGCAAATACGCAGCGCCGGCTCGCTAACCAGGCCGGCGTCAGCCGGATTTGGCCCGCTGCGAGAAGCGTTGGCCGCTTACCTGCAGCGCTCACGGGGCATCGAGGCCCAGCCGCACCAGGTGTTCGTCGTGCCGGCATATACGGCCAGCCTTGCGCTGATTGTGGATGCGCTCAGGCTGGCGGGCGAAAGCGCCTGGGTTGAGGATCCCAGCTACCCTCCGACAGCCCAGTCACTCAGGCGCCTGAACCTGCAGGTCCGGAATGTGCCAGTGGATGATCATGGCCTCGACATCGAATTCGGGCGTCAGCATTTTCCAGAGGCGCGCCTGGCCGTAGTGACGCCATCGCACCAGAGTCCGACTGGCGTGGCACTGACACTGCAACGTCGCGTCGAACTGCTCGACTGGGCCGGTGAGCGGGGCGCATGGATCATCGAGGACGACTACGACGGCGAGTTTCGTTACCGCGGCCACCCGTTGCCGGCCTTGAAGAGCCTGGACACATGCGAGCGGGTGATCTATTGCGGCACGCTTAGCAAGGTGCTGTACCCGGGGCTACGGCTCGCTTACGTGGTCGTGCCACAAAGTCTGGTGCCGACCATGGATCTGGCCTGCAGGCGCTCGGTGCATGGCGGCTGCCCCGAACTCTTGCAAGCCGTGGCGGCGGAGTTTATTGCGCAGGGGCACTTCGCCCGGCACATCAAACGCATGCGCACGCTTTACGCGCGACGACGCGCAATGCTGGCCGAGGCGCTGGCTCCATACAAAACGGACGGCTTCACTGTTTGCCTGCAGGATGGCGGCATGCACCTTCTGGTCGACGTCAGGGACGATCTTGACGATCTGGCGATGGCCCGTCGTGCGCGCGAGGCAGGATTCGCCGTCCATTCGCTGACCGCCTGGCGGCAGGGTGCGCCAGGGCGGCGTGGCTTGATGATGGGCTTTACCAATCTGCGCAGTCAGACTGAAGCCGATCGCCTGGTTGCCGAACTGATGCGCGCGCTGAAAGCATAAATAGATCACCTGGTCGACGCGCTACCAACCATCGGTCATGCCGCCCCATGTCGATGGCCCAGTCGAAAACGATAAACATGTGCCTGTTGACTGTGTCATCGCCCAACTACATTGAAGCCTGCACAAACCAGCACGCATCGGCACCATGACCAAGAACCCGACGCTCAGACATATTCAAGGCAACGCGCGCACGCGCCAATAAAGGAGTCTCACCATGTCTTCAGATCGCAGGCTCGACCAAGGCCTATCGCGACGCAACTTGCTGTTGGGCAGCGCGGCCGCAGCCAGCGCGCTGGTGGCTTCCGGCTTGCCCGGACCTGCGGCGGCAGCACCGTCGGCAGAAAAGGCGAACACCGCAAAGGCAAGCGGCAAGGCTTCAGGCAGCTACATCACGGCAAAGGACGGTACGCAGCTCTACTTCAAGGACTGGGGCGCAGGTCGCCCAGTCGTGTTCAGTCATGGCTGGCCACTGAGCTCGGACAGTTGGGAATCCCAGATGATCCTCGTTGCTTCGGAAGGGTACCGTGCCGTTGCACATGACCGTCGTGGCCACGGCCGTTCAAGCCAGCCATGGAATGGCAATGAGATGAACACCTATGCCGACGACCTGGCCACTGTGTTCGAAACCCTTGACCTGCGGGATGCCATCCTGGTGGGCTTCTCCACAGGTGGAGGCGAGGTGGCCCGGTATATCGGCCGGCATGGGACGCGACGCGTTTCAAAGGTGGTGCTGGTTTCAGCGGTGCCGCCTTTGATGGTGAAGACCGCCGCCAATCCGCGCGGACTGCCAATCGAAGTATTCGACGGCCTGCGTGCCGCACAACTTGCCAATCGGTCGCAATTCTACAAGGATGTGCCGGCGGGGCCGTTCTATGGCTTCAACCGTCCCGGTGCAAAGCCGTCGCAGGGGTTGATCGATGCATGGTGGGCGCAGGGCATGCAGGGTGGACACAAGAGTACGTACGACTCGATCAAGGCATTTTCTGAGACCGATTTCACCGAGGATCTCAGGAAGATCGATGTGCCGACCCTGATCATCCACGGCGACGACGATCAGATCGTGCCGATCGACGCCGCTGGACGCGCATCGGCAAAGCTCGTCAGGAACGCGAAGCTGATCGTCTACCCCGGTGCGCCGCATGGGCTCACCGACACCCACAAAGACCGATTCAACGCCGACCTGTTGGCATTCATCCGTAGTTGAAACGACGCCGCATCTGCCGGGCCCCACAAAGGCGCCGGCAGACTGGCTCACCATAAGAGGTACTTCCTTGTGCAATCACCACGGCCCCTATGCAGATCCCGTTGATCCGGCTCTGCCGAAGTCCGGCACTACGCTGGACCTGCCACGCAGACCATGCTGCCGGTTGTCGTGTCGGCCACGCCCATCATTCGCCGCCTGGTCGATCGCGTGACAAGCCACTCTTAGGTCATACCGCCCTATGTCGATGGCCTAGTTGAAAACGATAAACATGTGCCTGTTGACTGTGTCATCGCTCAACTACAGTGAAGCCTGCACAAACCAGCACGCATCGCCACCATGACCAAGAACCTGACTCTCAGACATGCGCAAACGGAGGCCGAGATCCGTGCCTGCTTCCCTGTCATGCGGCAACTGCGCCCCAAGCTGCAAATGCCGGAGGACTTTCTCGACACCGTCACGCTGCAAAGCGGACAAGGGTACCGGCTGCTCGCGCTCTGGGACGATGGCAAAGCTGTTGCGCTGGCCGGATATCGGCGTCTTGACAACCTGATCCACGGGCGCTTTCTGTACGTCGACGACCTGATCACCGATGCCGAAGGCCGGGGACAGGGTCACGGCGAGCGTCTGCTGCAAGCGCTTTGCGAGCTTGGACGCACAGAAGGCTGCCAGCGACTTGTCCTGGATACCGCACTCGCGAACGCGCTGGCCCAGCGCTTCTATTTCCGTTCCGGCTTGCTCGCCAAGGGCCTCCACTTCTGCATGGAGCTGCAATGAAGCCCCTCAACCTGCTGCTGCTCGATTGCAGCCCGCGCCGTGACTATTCCACGAGCCGGCACCTGACTGGGCAACTGCTGCCTGCATTGTCCGCGCATTTCGGGCGGGGGATTCATGTCATGCGGCGCAACCTTGGTACCGAGCCGCTGCCGGCCATCACCGCGGAGTACGCGGAGTCGCTGCTCCTGCCCGCCGCCGAGGCAAAGGAACGCCATGGCGCAGCGCTCGCCGGGTCGGATGCGTTGATTCGGGAGCTGGAACAGGCCGATCTGCTCTGGATTTCCACCCCGGTGCACAACTTCACGGTCCCGGCTGTGCTCAAGAACTGGATCGATCTCGTGGTTCGACGCGACGTGACATTCATCGCCACGCCCGAAGGAAAAGTTGGATTGCTGCGAGATCGCCCGACGTTCGTGGCGGTGACATCGGGCGGCGCCATGTTCCGCGATCCGCCCGTCCAGCCCGATTTCTTTCGGCCGTATCTGACCGCCGTGCTGGGCATCATCGGACTCAAGGACGTCAGGTTCACGCATGCCACCTGCCTGGCATTTGCGGAAGTGCCCCAATCCGTCATCGAAGCCCAGGCCATGCAATCGCTGCGCAGCGGCGCGCTGGTGTAACGCAGGCTGTCGCAAGCTCACATTTTTCGATTGAGGACAAGCAGGCAGGTGGCCCGCATCGGCATTGATGCAAAACAGGAAACACCGTGCGCTTCGCGTCGATCTGGCGCGGGGACTTGGCGTTACCTAACATGGCTTCGTGGATCGTTCCACCTTCCTCAGCACGGAGAAGCATCATGAAGATTGTCACCATTGGCGGGACCGGCCTGATCGGCTCGAAGACCGTTCCCATTCTGCGCCTGGCCGGCCACGAGGTCGTCGCCGCCTCGCCAAAGAGCGGTGTCAACAGCATCACTGGCGAGGGCCTCAAGGAGGCCCTGACCGGCGCCCAGGTGGTGATCGACCTCGCCAATTCCCCGTCGTTTGAAGACAAGGCAGTGCTGGAGTTCTTCGAGACCTCAGGCCGCAACGTTCACGCGGCGGAGGCCGCAGCGGGCGTCCGGCACCATGTCGCGCTTTCCATCGTCGGCACCGACCGGACGCCCGACAATGGCTATTTCCGCGCCAAGGTCGCGCAAGAGAAGCTGATCGAGGGCTCCGGCATCCCCTACACCATCATCCGCTCAACCCAGTTCATGGAATTCCTCGGCGGCATCGCCGATTCCAGTGCGAAAGGAAACATCGTCAGCGTTTCGCCCGGTCTGTTCCAGCCCATTGCGTCGGACGACGTTGCTGCCATCGTTGCCGATGTAAGCTCGCGCCACCGCGAAATGGCATCGTCGAGATCGCCGGCCCGGAACGCGCCCCGTTCAACGAAATCGTCGCCCGTTATCTGAAGGCGGTTGGCGACCCGCGTGAAGTCGTGCGCGACCCCGAGGCCCGATACTTCGGCGGCCGGGTCGAGGAACATTCGCTGGTGCCGTTGGGCGAGGCGCGCCTCGGGCGCATCGGCTTAGAGGAATGGATGCGTCAATCGCAGCAACGATAGTCCGCAGGGCGCATGCCCACGTAAGCAGCACCGGTTTCGTCAGTACCACATTGAGCAGATCACCAGGAGCAAACATGACCCAACGTACGAATTACTTCCAGCAATCCCCGGAACTGTCCAAGAAGCTCATGGAGTTCAGCGCGCTGTTCCAGAACACCACGATCGAACAGCCCATTCGCGAGCTCGTCGAGATTCGCGCATCGCAGCTCAATGGCTGCGCTTTCTGCGTCGACATGCATATCAAGATGGCGAAGATCCACGGCGAGCGCGAACTGCGCCTGCATCACGTGGCGATCTGGCGCGAGTCGACGCTGTTCTCGCCGCGCGAACGCGCCGCGCTGGCCTGGACCGAGGTGCTGACCAGGCTTCCCGCCGACGGCGTGCCCGACGATATCTATGAGCGCGTGCGCACCCAGTACAGCGAGAAGGAACTGGCGGACCTCACTTTCCTGGTGGGGGCGATCAATACCTGGAACCGCCTGAATGTGGCGTTCCGCATGGTGCCTGGTTCGTCGGACAAGGCGTTCGGGCTCGACAAGGCCAACCTGGAGTGATGCCATGAAGACGGTCACTTCCGTTGCTGCAGCACTTGTATTGTCGTGCCTGACGGTCGCACAGCCCGCCGCCGCCGCGCCGGAGGCAAGTGTCACGCCCTTGCTCACGGAGGCGTTGCCCGAATACCCGGGGAAGGAGGCCACGATGATCATGGTGGAGTATCCGCCGGGCGCCGTCGATCCCGTGCATCGCCATGACGCACACGCCTTCGTCTATGTGCTCGAGGGCAGCATCGTCATGGGCGTCAGGGGCGGCAAGGAGGTGACGCTCAAGGCGGGCGAAACCTTCCACGAACGTCCGAACGATATCCACACCGTCGGACGCAACGCCAGCAATACACAGCCAGCAAAGTTCGTCGTGTTCCTGCTCAAGAAAAAGGGCGCGCCGATCCTGACGCCGGTGAAGTAGCCGCCGTCCATGCAGGCGCCGGCAATGCCGGTGCGCACCATCCGACCGGCAAGAGCGGCGCTACCGCATGCTCTTGCCGTGCCGCTGTTTTCCAGGGTGGCGTGAAGGGTTGTGGGACGGAAATTGATACTACGCCGGTTTCTTGGCAATATCACCATGACAAAATCAGGTCCTGGGCAGCGATCTGGTCAGTGGTGAGGGCGGTTGGCCGTATGGCCTGCCGGCGGTTCGGACCTCGGACCTCGGACCTCGGACCTGCGACCTGCCGCACCGCCGCGAGATGCGCACCATGCACCTGGGAAAATCGTACACAATATCCGAGTTCACGTTCTGGTCGAGACGGCAACTTTATGCCTCGCTAGCGTGCGGTTCGCTGCCCGTAGTCCTTTATCAGTTCTTCGGGCTGAAATGGCTGTCAATCCCGGTCTCGGTTGTGGTGCTGCTGGGCACCGCCACGTCATTCATCGTGGGTTTCCGGAACGTGCAGACCTACAGCAGGGCCTTGGAGGCACAGCAGATCTGGACTGAGATCCTGAACGGCAGCCGGTGCCTGGGTGTGATGAGCCGGGACTTTCTGGCAGGGCAGGCGGCCGGGCGGGATCTGGTTCTCCGGCATTGCGCGTGGCTGACGGCGCTCCGCTATCAACTGAGAACCCCAAGGATCTGGGAAAGCGCGGGCAAGGCATCCAACGTGGAGTACCGGAAGTACTACCGTGTTCCAGAGTGGGAGACTCCATTGGACGAGGCGCTTGCGCGGTATCTTCCACAGGCCGAACTCGACTCGCTTGCGCACGCCGAGAGCAAGACAAGCCGGTTGCTGGGAACGCAGTCAGCGACGATCAAGCGGCTCCTTGACGCTGGCGAGATCGGCAATGCCTTCTATCTGGAGTTGGTAGGATCGATCAGAGGCTTCTTCGCGCAGCAAGGACGGGCGGAGCGTATCAAGGACTATCCGTATCCCAGGCAATATGCGGTCATCAACAAGCTCTTTGTCCGTACTTTTTGTCTGCTACTGCCTTTTGGCATTCTTACGGAGTTCGAAAAGCTCAATGCCAGCGTTTCAGGCGTCATGCATGGCAACATGATCTGGCTGGTCATTCCATTTAGCACGATGATCTCCTGGATGTACCTCGCGCTGGAGCAAGTGGGCGAAAGCACGGAGAACCCGTTCGAAGGAAACGCCAATGATGTGCCCATGGCACAGATCTGCCGGAAGATCGAACACGAACTCATGGACATGCTTGGCGAGAAGTGCGATATCCCCGCGCCGACGGCCGTGCACGGTATTGTCCTCTGACCACTCAAGCTTACCGCTTTCCCACCTCCGACCATTTAGTCAGGCATCCTGTCATGTCTGCGGGGTGTGCGCAGCCGCAGCGCCGGCCGCGGAGTTCAATCCCTCAAAGCGCCTCATGGTACGGGCAATCTCTGGCTCGACCAGTGGGACGCTGACCAGGCCGCCCGGCACCGCGTGGGCAGGCACGGCGCCTACGCCGATGCCCGCTTCGATCAGGCTCGCCAGCGCGGGTACATGGCGCACTTCGCAGGTCCAAGCCGGACGCACTGCGACGGCCGACAAACCTTGATCGATCAGCATTCGATTGCCGCTGCCCGGCGCGAGCGCCACGCATTCGTACTCGGCCAACTCTGTCCAGGTGACCTGACGCCTCTGCGCCAGAGGATGCTCCGGTCGGCACGCCAGGACGAAGCGCTCCTGGAGCAGGGGCTCGAACTCCAGATCCGGCTCCTGCGTTCCCAGGTAACTGACGCCAAAGTCCGCCTCCGAGCGCGCCACAGCCAGCAAGATCTCGGAGGCGGTCTCGTCCAGCAATCGAACGTGGATACGAGGGTATGCATGGTGGAACTTCCTGACGCCATCAGAATGTGGTCTTGCCACCGTTCACGCCCAAGACTTGTCCCGAGACAAACGCCGCGCCATCCGATGCGAGAAACAGAATCGCTCCGACAATATCGTCTGGCTGGAGCTGAATAGATTTGCGTACTTGCTACCTCGGCTTGTCCCGGCAGTTCCAGGTTGGCGGGCCAGGCCCCACGCCAGCCGCGGACTGTTCGCCGTCACCTTGACGTACACAGTGCGCACCACCGTCGAGCGACTGTCCTTGTGGCTCAATGCCGCGCCGCAGCACCGACAATGGGTCTGGCCCGAGAGCCACCCCTCCACTTGCTTCGAAACCAGCTCGGCCTGCACCTTGGCCAACAGCGACCGCCCTTCCACGAGAGTCAGGCCTAGGTCCGCAAAGCTACAGTCGCGGCGCTCAATCACGGCCAAACCTCCGTCAACGTCATGGCGAGTGTGGCTGCCCTCGTCGGCCAACCTGGCTTCGATGATCAACCGCTGGTTTGCTCCAACCGTTGCGATACCGATCAGCGTAGTCCACGCGGAGCCGGCGCGGCGCCCAGATGCTCGAGCGGCCCTCCCTGGGAGCCTCCCCAACATTTGCACACTCTCCTTCACGCCAGCCAGAGGGCATTCTGGGGCAGCCACCCATCCGGCGCCCAATATCTGGTCGCCCTTGATCGCCAGCTCGCGGACGCTTATTCGGGGACCTGGCATTTCGCTTGAGAATTTCTCAAGTGTCAGCGCCGAAAATCTCGTTTGTAGAAAACGAGTCGGGCGGCCACCATTCGGGCACAAGCTTCTTCAACGGCCGTTCCCATCCATCACGACAAAGGAGACTCCCGTGTCCGCTCAACCCTACCCACTATGGAGTCCGGGGACCCCGCCCGCGCTGCTCGCTTCCCGTGACCGCGAAACCGATGAATGGGTTTTCCCAGCCGTATCCGATGCCTCGCCGTTGGCCCCGCGCCATCAGACCGTTCCGGTGGCAGGGACGGGCGCGGTTTACAGCTTCACTGTGATTCACCCCAGCCCCAAGAGCGGCCAGTCGCCGTACGCGCTGGGCTACGTGGACTTTCCCGGGCCGGTTCGCATCTTCGGGCGGTTGCAGGGCAAGGAGCGGCCCGCGATCGGGGATCTCTATGCGCCGCAGCCGGATGCGGATTTCGGCTACGTCTTCGTAGCCGTCACAGCCTGACCAGACTGAGGTAAAGAATATGCAGGATATCTACATCACCGGAGGCGCGATGACCGCTTTCGGCCGTCATCCGGGTGTACTCGCTCCGGAACTGGCGCAACGAGCCATTATGCAGGCATTGGATGATGCAGGCTTATCCCCTGGCGACATCCAGGCCGTCTACTGCGCGAACGTGCTTGGCGGCATGATACTGGGCCAGCTGATCGTCCGCGACCTGGGGTTCAAGGGCATTCCGGTCTACAACGTCGAAAACGCCTGCGCCAGCGGCGCCACCGGCGTGCACCTGGCGCGGCATGCCTTGCTGGCGCAGCAGTACGACACCGTGCTGGTCTTCGGTATCGAGCAGCTGACGGCGCTTGGCGGCGGCACCATCCCCATGCAACGCAACGACCACATGACGGAGCTTTACGCCAAGGCCGGCATGGTGCTGCCGGCGGTGTACGCCATGCGTGGCACACGCTTCCTGCACGAACGCGATGCCAGCCCGGCCGACCTCGCCGCGGTGGCCGTGAAGAACCGCCATAACGGCTCGCTCAACGAATTCGCCCAGCAGCGCACGCCGACCACGGTGGAGGAGGTACTGGCATCGCGCATGATCGCCGACCCGCTGACGCTGCTGCAATGCTGTCCGTCGCAGGTCGATGGCGCGGCGGCTGTCGTGGTCAGCACGCGTCGCCCGTCGCAGGCGCGGCCCGTGAAGGTGTTGGCATCGAGTGTCGTGTCCGGCATCCGGGAGGAGGCCGGAGACGACATCCTCGATGCGGAGATCACGGCCCGTGCCGCCCGGCAGGCCTATGAGCAGGCGGGGCTGGGGCCGCAGGACGTGGACGTGGTCGAGTTGCACGACGCCTTCACGATTGCCGAACTGCTCTACTACGAGGCCCTGGGCCTGGCACCGCGAGGCGATGCCGTGGCGCTGATGAAATCCGGCGCGACCCAGCTGGGCGGCCGCGTCCCGGTCAACCCGAGTGGCGGGCTGCTGGCCAAGGGGCATCCGCTCGGCGCAACGGGGGTGGCCCAGATGGTGGAAGTCATGTGGCATCTGCAAGGGCGGGCAGGGGCGCGGCAGGTCGCCGGTGCCAACGTCGGCCTGACCCAATGCACCGGTGGCGGCATTGCAGGGGTCGACCACGCCGCCTCGTCCGTTCATCTATTGGGAGTTTGATATGAACGCGCAGAGATTCGATCCCAGTCATGTTGCCGTGGTCACGGGCGCGGCGCGCGGCATCGGGCTTGGCATTGCCACGCAACTGGCCCGCCAGGGACTCACGGTGGCACTGCTTGACCGCGATGGCGCCGCACTCGACGAGGCCGTTGCTGGACTCGCAAGCGAGGGCTGCAATGCCATCGGGGCCACGGCCGACTTGACCGACTCGGCCGCCGTCAACGCGGCATTCGGCAACATCGTGTCGCGCGCCGGCCGCATCGACTACCTGGTGAACAATGCCGGCGCCGTGCGGGACATGCGCTTCCTCAAGATGAGCGACGAGGATTGGGACCTGGTCATCGACACCAACCTGCGCTCCCAGTTCCTGTGCTGCCGTGCGGCGCTCCCGGGCATGATCGAGCGCGGCTACGGGCGGGTAGTGAATATCTCGTCGCGGGCCTGGCTCGGTGGCTTCGGGCAGGCCAACTACTCGGCGGCCAAGGGTGGGGTGGTCAGCCTCACGCGTTCGCTGGCCATCGAGTTCGCCGCCACGGGCGTCACGGTCAATACGGTTGCGCCCGGTATCGTCGACACGCCGCTGTTCCGCAACTTCGCGCCCGATGTGCAGGCCAGGCTGCAGAAGTCCGTCCCGGTGCAGCGCATCGGCACAGCGGAAGACATCGCCAATGCCGTGGCGTTCTTTCTCGATCCGCTGTCCTCGTATGTCACCGGCCAGACGCTGTACGTATGCGGGGGACGCAGCCTGTCGTCCCCTAGCGTGTGAGGGGGAATGCCATGACTGTGCATCTTGACATCGACGGACCTGTCGCCGTCATCACCATCGACCGGCCGCAGGCGCTGAACGCCCTGGACGTCGCCTCCCTGCGCGAGCTGCGCGCCCACCTCACCGAAGTCCGCGATCGCGACGACCTGCGTGCGGCGATTCTCACGGGCGCCGGGTCGCGCGCGTTTTGCGCCGGTGCCGACCTGAAGGGCACGCAGACCTCGCCGGCCACCTATCCTGAAGCGCTTTTTCATGTGCCGGAGCGTGCAGCCGATCTGGGCCTCTACACCCGGCTGATGGATCTTATGGATCTTTGCATCTGGAAGCCCCTGATCGCAGCGGTCAACGGTCATTGCCTGGGTGCGGGCCTCGAAATCGCGTTGCAGTGCGATCTGCGCTTGGCATCCAGCAACGCCACCTTCGGCTTGCCAGAGGCGACGGTCGGATCGATTCCCGCAGTGTCGGGCTTGCATCGCCTGCTCAAGGCGGTGCCGTCGGCCTACGCCATGCAGATGGTACTCACCGGAGAGCGGATTAATGCCAGCGACGCCCAGCGCATCGGCCTCGTCACGGAAGCGGTCGATGGCAGTGCCTTGCTCGACCGCGCGCTGTCGATCGCTGCAAAAGTGGCAGCCAATGCGCCACTGGCCGTGCAGGCAATCAAGAAGCTCTCGCGTCAAACCAGCCATCTCGGCGAAGCGGATGCCCAGCAACTGACTGAACTCTATTGGGGCGTTCTGCGCGACACGGAAGACCGCCTGGAGGGCCGCAAGGCCTTTGCTGAAAAGCGGTCGCCGCACTACTCAGGCCGCTGAAAGCAACGTATCAAAACGCGAATCAAATGGAGACATTCATGGCACTCACATTCCGAACCGCGCGAGCGGGCCTCGCCGGCGCTTTTGCGGCGATGGCCCTTGGCGTTGCGGCACCGGCCGGCGCGCAACCGCCGTTTCCCACGCAGAAGCCGATCACACTGGTCGTCCCGTTTGCGCCAGGCGGCGGCAACGACATCTTGGCGCGATTGATCGCGCCAGGAATGAGTCAGCGCCTGGGACAGACAATCGTCGTCGAGAACAAGCCCGGGGCGGGCGGCAACCTGGGCGCCGACTTTGTCGCCCACGCGCCCGCGGACGGCTACACGCTTGTCATCGCATCGAGCCAGGTGACCATGAATCCCTTCCTGGGCATGAAGGTCCCGTTCCGGATCGAGCGCGACTTCGAACCTGTCGGCCTCGTTGCATCGGTGCCCATCATGCTGGTGGCGAACAATGATCAGCCCTTCAAGACGCTAAAGGAGTTCATCCAATACAGCCGGGCGAATCCGGGAAAACTGAGCTACAGCAGCCCTGGTACTGGAACGCCACAACATCTGGCGGGCGAGGTGTTTGCCAAGCTGAACAAGACCGAATTGCTCCATGTGCCCTATCGCGGCACGGGCCCTTCGATCACCGACCTGATGGGAGGACAGGTTCAGATCGCATTCGCCACCTTTGCGTCCGCGAACCAGTACGTCCAGGCCGGAAAGCTGCGGGCGCTGGGAATTGCCGGGAAAAAGCGCTCGGCGCTGATGCCCAATCTGCCGACATTCGTGGAAGCCGGCCTGACGGGCTATGAAGCAGACCTGTGGTACAGCCTGCTAGCGCCGGCGAAGACGCCGCGGGCGATCGTCGACAAGTTGAATGCTGCCCTGGTGGCGGCGTTGAAGTCCCCGGACGTGGTTGAACAACTCGCCAAGCAAGGGTTCGAAGCCAAGGGGTCGACGCCGGACGAACTCAAGGCATTTATCGGCAAGGAGCTGGCACGCTGGGAACGGATTATCAAGGATAACGGCATCAAGGTGTCGCTATGAACAGCACGCCCGCCGTTGTCCTTGCCGAGGCGGACAACCCGCTGCTGGCATACCTCGGCATCCGTCTGGGCGCCCTTGAAGCCGGTCGGTGCACTTTCGAACTCGATGTCGAAGCCAGGCATTTGAATCGGCAAGGCAGCCTGCAAGGCGGCGTGACCGCGACGCTGCTCGATGCGGCCTGCGGCTACGCCGGCCTCCAGGCCGTGGCGGACGGTCGACCTGGCAACGCGGTGACCCTGATGCTCGCCATCAGCTACATCAGCAAAGTCAACGCAGGCCGCCTTCGCGCGATCGCATCGGTCACGAAGGCGGGACGGAGCGTGTATTTCTCCTCGGGGACGCTTTTGACCGAGTCCGGCGTGGTGGTGGCGACGGCGCAGGGCACGTTCAAACGATCCCTGCCAACTTCGGAGGCATAGATATGTTGCGCAATGCTTTGGATGGGTTGACTGTTGTCGACTTCACGCAGATTGGCGCGGGGCCGACGTGCACCATGCTCTTGGCCGACATGGGTGCGCGCGTCCTCAAAGTGGAATCCCCCACGGGGGAACTGGGGCGAGGGTTGGGGCCCGCATGGATCGGCGAGGACAGTGCGCTGTTTCACGGCTTCAACCGTAATAAGGTCGGCTTGTCACTAAATCTCAAGGCGCCGGAAGGCGTCGCGGTCGCCAGGCGTCTGCTGTCAGAGGCCGATATCGTGGTGCAAAGCATGCGCCCGGGTGTGATGGAGCGGCTTGGCCTTGGCTACGCGCAGCTTGCAGCGGACCATCCGTCGCTAATCTACTGCTCCATATCCGCCTACGGCCAAACCGGTCCCTATGCCGACCGCGCCGGCGTCGACGGCATCGTGCAGGCCGACTCGGGGCTGATGAGCCTGATCGGGGTGCCGGGTGGCGAACCTTGCAAGGTCCAGGCACCCGTGGTCGATGTCATGACGGGTCATGTGGCTTGCGTCGGCGTCCTGGCCAAGCTGGCGCAGCGGGCGCGCGACGGGCAGGGCGGGCATCTCGACGTCAACCTGTTGAACTCCGCACTGGCGTTGCAGCAATCGTCGATCACCAGCTACTTCGCGGACGGGGAACTGCCTGTGCGGGCAGGGAGCGCGGCACCTTACTCCGCGCCAAACCAGGCCTTCGAGACAGCCGACGGCTGGATCATGGTGGCCGCCTATACGCCGGATCGCTGGCAACGGCTTTGCGAAAGGCTCGGCCTGCCGCGCCTCGCCGATGACCCCCGCTTCACCACATCTCCGCTGCGCGTGGCCAACCGGCCCCAGATGGTCGAGGCATTGACGGGCGCCTTCAAGACGCGCTCGACCGATGAGTGGCTGCCGATACTCAAGCATGCCGACATCCTGTGCGCGCGTGTTGCGACCTATGAAGATGTGATGCAGCACCCGCAGGTCGCCGCCAATCGCATGATCAGCCAGGTCCATCACGCGATGCTGGGGGCCATACCCATGCCGGGCTTCCCAATCAATAGCGCGGAAGAAAACTCGCAGCCCTCGCGGCCTGCGCCGTCCTGTGGGCAGGACACGCGCGAGGTGCTGCTCGGCATGGGGTACACCGGTCACGACATCGCGGCCCTGCTCGACCTGGGCGCCATCCACTGCGGCGATGCGATCCCATCGCCCGCGGGTCATCGGCTCCAGCCGGTCGCGCCATGAACTCCCCCGACGTGATTGCTGCCCTTCACGCGAGGCGGAGCGTGCGGGGCTTCCTTGGGACGTCGGTTTCCAGGCAGACCGTCGAAGCCATCCTGGCCGATGCGGCACGAAGCCCCAGCGCCTCAAATATGCAGCCCTGGCGGGTGTACGCCTGCGGCGGCGATGTGCGCAACCGGCTTAGCGCTGAACTCATCGCCTTGCACCTCGCCGGCGGTGATGATCACCGAGAGGAGTATGTCTACTACCCCCCGCTGTGGCGAGATCTGTACCTGGCGCGGCGCAGGAAGGTGGGCAAGGCGCTGTATGGCCTGCTCGGCATCGCCAAGGGCGATGCTACAGGCATGGCGCGCCAGTATGCACGCAACTACGACTTCTTCGGCGCGCCGGTAGGCCTGTTCTTCACCATCGAACGGGACCAGGGGCAAGCCGCGTGGCTTGACCTTGGCATGTTCCTGTATGGCGTCATGATGGCTTCAATCGGTCACGGCCTGGCGACCTGTCCGCAACAGGCATTCGCCCGCTATCACAGGCTGATCCGCGCGCGGCTGGATATCCCGGAAAGCGAAGTGGTCGTGTGCGGGATGTCGCTCGGGCATCCCGATCCCGGTGAACCCGCCAATCGCTTGACTACCGAGCGCGAGCCGGTAGGCGAGTTTGCCCGCTTCCTGGGTCTGTAGGCAGTGTGCTAGCCAAGGCTATGTCATGTGGGCGCCGAGGCCGGAAACTGTTCTAGTATCCACTTGCGGAAGGTCGCCATGCTGGCGCTCTCCTTGCGGTCCGCTGGCGTGAGTAGGTAGTACGTGAAGTCACCCATGTCGACCGTTTGTCGGAACGGCGCCACCAGCACGCCCGATTGAAGATCGGCAGCGACCAGAAAGTGCTGTGCAATGGCGAAGCCCTGGCCCTCGGCTGCCGCGGCGTAGGCCATGGCGGAGCTCTGGTAGGTCATCCCGCTGCGCGAATCGACCTGGCCGTCGACACCAGCCGCCTCAAGCCAGTAGCGCCAGTCGTCGGGCCGCGCGATCGAATGCAGCAGGGTCTGGTGCCGCAGGTCCGATGGCTTCTTCACCTTGTTGCGCACCAACATCAGGCCGGGACTGCAGACAGGGACCAGCACATTGGACACCAGGCGATGGGCGTTCACACCGCTCCACTTGCCATCGCCGAGCCGGATCGCCCCGTCGATATCCTCCTTGCGAAAGTCGACCGGGTCGAGCGACGCGGTGAGCAGGACCTCGATCCCGGGATTCGCCGCATGGAAACTGGAGAGCCGAGGAATCAGCCAGCGCATGGCGAACGTGGTGTAGGCGCGGACCTTGAGTTGCTTGCGTTTGGCGCGCCTGGTGAGGCGAAGTGTGGCCTCGCGGAGCCCGTCCAT
Source organism: Cupriavidus sp. CuC1 (assembly GCF_044627735.1). Lineage (NCBI taxonomy): Bacteria > Pseudomonadati > Pseudomonadota > Betaproteobacteria > Burkholderiales > Burkholderiaceae > Cupriavidus > Cupriavidus sp. CuC1. The sequence continues at coordinate 80,973 of NZ_JBIUHC010000024.1, forward strand.
TAAGCGGGTCACAGCCCGGTAGTAATCATCGCCAGCACGCGTGAGCGAAATCTGCCGGTGTCCGCGATGCAGCAGCTGAACGCCCAGCCCTTCCTCGAGCGAGCGGATCTGCCGGCTGACCGCACCCGGCGTGACGTGCAGTTCGTCCGCCGCAACCGTGATGCTGAGGTGCCTGGCCGCCGCTTCGAAAGCGCGCAGCGCGTTGAGAGGGGGAAGTGGATCCATGCGCCCGAGTTTGACACACGGTTGAGATTTCCTCAATCGTAGGGAACGATCAAATCGGAGCGACGGCATGGGCCAAGTGGGCTCCGCCGATGAGCAAGCAGTCCGGCCTTTGCCTACCGAAAGTCCCAGTGGGGGTCGACGAGCGCTCATCCAAGCCGAGGTTGGCGATCGTTCATTAACAGGACGATGCCGTAGCCGACCAGCGGCAGAGTAACGGGTAGGCCCACGGTCGGTGGGAGTTGGGGCAGGTCGTGAAGTTTCTGTCAGACCCGCCTCCGCATGTGTGATTCGGCACGGAGCCGTTAGCCCGCTCTGGCATCGCCTTCTCATTATGGATCATGGGCGTAGGCCCGCTGGAGGCGGCGCCAAGGAGTGCTTTCGACGACGAGCTTGGCAGAAGGATCATGGCGTGCCCGCAGGTCCGGTTTGCCCGGAGGCAAGATGCTGGGCTTGCGTACCTCGGGAGCTGAGCGTCGCCAGCTTCCGGAAGATCACGTAGAAGACAGGCGTCAGTATCAATCCGAAGACGGTCACTCCAATCATTCCAGCGAACACCGCTACGCCCATCGCCCGGCGCATCTCTGCGCCTGCGCCGTGCGAGGTGACCAGTGGCAGAACGCCCATCACGAATGCGAAGGACGTCATTAGTATCGGGCGCAGCCGCAGTCGGCTGGCTTCGATTGCCGCCTCCACGATGGTGCGACCCTCATGCTCCAGTTCCCAGGCAAACTCGACGATCAGGATTGCGTTCTTCGCCGACAGCCCAACCAACACGATGCAGCCAATCTGGGTGAAGATGTTGTTGTCGCCTTTCGTGAGCCACACGCCCGTCATCGCGGCCAGGAGGCTCATCGGCACGATCAGGATGACCGCCAATGGCAACGTCAGGCTTTCATATTGTGCCGCTAGGACCAGGAAGACCAGAAGGACACATAGCGGAAATATCCAAAGCCCGGTGTTGCCGGCCAGAATGTCCTGATAGGTCAGTTCGGTCCATTCAAACTTCATGCCCTTGGGCAATGTTTCCAATGCGACCTCTTCGGCGGCGTCGCGCGCCTGCCCGGACGAGTAGCCCGGCGCCGAACCACCATTCATATCTGCAGCGGTGAAACCGTTATACCGGACTACACTATCCGGACCGAATCCTTGTTGCACGCGAACAAGGGAAGATAGCGGCACCATCTCGCCGGAGAGACTGCGTGTCTTGAGTTGCTGAATATCCTCGGCGCGAGTGCGGTAGCTGGCATCAGCCTGGACCCTTACCTTATAGGTTCGACCAAATTGGTTGAAGTCATTCACGTAGGCTGAGCCGAGATAAGTCTGCAGAGTATCGAATACGTCGGTAACCGCTACACCGACCTGCTTCGCCTTGACACGATCGAGACTAACGTCGAGTTGAGGGACATTGACCTGGTAGTTACTGAAGAGGCCTGCGAGCTCGGGCCGGGTCCGCGCCGCAGCGGTGAACGCCGCCGTGGCGTTGAACAGAGCCTCGTAACCGAGCGCGGCTCGGTCCTCGATCATCATCTTGAAGCCCCCAATCGTACCGAGTCTCACCGGGGGAGGGGGCACTACGCCGATGAGCGCATCGCGGACCTCGCCATAGCGCCGGGTTAGTTCTCGTCCGATCGCGAAGCTGGTCTGGTCATCGCGGCTGCGCTCGCTGAAAGGTTTTAGCGTGACGAACAGGACCCCCGAGTTCGGGCTGTTGGTCAGCCCATTGATGGAGAGGCCGGGGAATGCCACCGCAGCCTCGACATCGGGATGCTTCAGCGCAATCGCGGACATGCGCCGGATGACGTCCTCGGTGCGGTCCAACGTGGCGCCTGCCGGCAGGCGAGTGAAGGCCACAAGATGCTGTTTGTCCTGAGCGGTTACGAAGCCCTTGGGGACGAGCTGAAACATTGCCCAGGTCAATCCGAGCATGAGCACGTAAACACCGAATGCGCTGGTCTTGCGGGCGACCACTCCCTTGACGCCACGTGCGTAGCGATCGGAGCTGCGTGCGAAGAATCGGTTAAAGCGGCGGAAGAAGCCGCCCAGAACGCGGTCCATCCCGCGCGACAACCGGTCCTTCGGGACATCATGGCCGCGCAACAGGAGTGCGGAAAGCGCCGGCGAGAGCGTTAGCGAGTTGACCGCCGAGATGACCGTTGAAATCGAGATGGTCAGTGCGAACTGCTTGTAGAACTGGCCTGTCAGCCCAGTCATGAACGCTAGCGGGACGAAGACAGCGATCAGGGTTAGCGCGATTGCGATGATGGGACCGCTGACCTCTTTCATCGCCTTGTAGGTAGCCTGTTTTGGCGCAAGGCCATCCGCGATGTTGCGTTCGACGTTCTCGACCACCACGATTGCATCGTCCACCACGATGCCGATCGCGAGCACGAGACCGAATAAGGAAAGCGCGTTAATCGAGAAGCCGAACAGATGCATCAACCCGAACGTTCCGACGATCGACACCGGCACGGCCAGCAACGGGATGATCGACGCGCGCCAGGTCTGAAGGAACAGAATCACGACCAGGACAACGAGCGCGATCGCCTCGAATAGCGTGTGCACAACGGCATCGATGCTGTGACGGACGAACTCGGTGGGATCGTAGACGATTTTGTAATCGATATCGTCCTGGAAACCGGCCTTGGCATCCTTCATGATTTCGCGTGCAGCGTCCGAAATGTTGATCGAGTTCGATCCAGGCGCCTGCGAGATAAGCAATGCGACTGCGGGCTTGTTGTCGAGCAACGACCGAACGTTGTATTCGGACGCACCCAATTCAATCCTGGAGATATCTCGTAAGGATGTCACTGCCCCCGTAGCCGAAGTCCGAACCACGATCGCACCGAACTCCTCGACTGTGTTCAGTCGCCCCTGCGCGTTTACAGACAGCTGGAGATCGTTGCCAGGGGGCGATGGCGATGCGCCGATCACGCCGGCGGCTACCTGTACGTTCTGTTCTCGAATGGCCTTGACGACGTCGCTTGCCGTGAGTCCCCGCTCAGCGGTCTTGGCCGGATCGAGCCAGACGCGCATGGAATAGTCGCCTGAGCCCAGCAGCAGCACTTGGCCAACGCCGGGTATCCGTGCAAGCCTGTCCTTGACATTGATTAGCGCGTAATTGCGTAGATATGTCGTGTCGTATCGGTTGTTTGGCGACACCAGATGGATAACCATGGTCAGGTCCGGGGCGCTCTTGACGGTCGTAACACCGAGTCGGCGGACATCTTCGGGCAGGCGTGGCTCGGCCTGTGCTACTCGATTCTGGACAAGCTGTTGTGCTTTGTCTGGGTCCGTGCCCAGTTTGAACGTGACGGTCAATGTCAATTGGCCGTCGCTATTCGACTGCGAGGACATGTAGAGCATGTCCTCGACACCGTTGATCTGCTCTTCTAGCGGCGTGGCCACCGTCTCGGCGATGACCTTCGGATTGGCCCCTGGGAACTGCGCCTTGACAACCACCGCCGGCGGCACCACCTCTGGATATTCCGACACAGGAAGCCGGAACATGGCGATCGCACCGATTAGAAAGATCAGCGCGGAAAGCACGCCGGCGAAGATGGGACGGTCGATGAAGAACCGGGAGAAGTTCATAGGTGGTTCTGACGGCAGGCTGGGGAGGGTGGTTCACGCGATGCGAAGTGATTTGCGAGGTATGGGGAGGTGAGCCGGCACTAAGATCCCGGCGCGGACACGACGCCCCCCAATACGCGGCCACGAGGGAGAATCTACGGTCTCGTGAAAAAATTGGAAAAGACTTTAAAAGCAGACGGGCATACTCCCCAAGCATGGGGTTCGCAATGGAGGAACAATGGAACTGCGACACCTTCGGTGCTTGCATCCGCCGTCAATTCAAATCAAATGTCCCGCGCCCTTGGTTATTGTGAGCCTACGCCGGGATTTCTCTGCACTTTGTACGCCACGCCACTTTCTTGCGCAGAGGCAACGCGGCGTCGCCACGTGGTTTGGTCGGTTGATGAAGCAGGTGCGCCTGCTCCTTGTCGTGCATCCTCAATCCTCCTGAGACTCAGTGAGCCACGCCGCTGCTATGCGTGGGGTGACCGGCAGGCATGCGATTGACTTGCCTGGCGGGCATCTGGCTGACGAGCACGGCTACGCAGATGATTGCGTCGATGATGAGGATTCCTTCCAACATTGCCCTGCGCACAAATCGCTTCAGTGGGCGGTGCGCCCCCTGCCGACTCCACTCGAGAGTAAGGACAGAGAGCATCGTCGCCAATAGACCCGACGGCTTGTCGAGGCTGGTTGCGCCGGTCGCCCAGGCGCGCAACGACGGGATGCTGAGATAGCGATTCGCAGCGCCCAGTGTGACGATGATCGCGACCAACGACCGCTTGTCATCGGCCCCGTCGGCCAACGAATCTTCTCCTAGAAAGAATGTATTGACCTGCCGCACCTCAAGCGACGTGGATTGGGCTTGACACACAGCTCAAGCGAGACGGGGCTCGGCTGTCGTTTTGCTACGAAGCCGGACCAGGTGGCTCTATGCTGTATCGGCAACTGCACGACCTGAAGCAGGACCGTCAGGTGGCGGCCCTTGACGGGAGTCGCCGCAAGCCTGCGTCGGTTTCTGGCCATTGGTAAACGGCCGGCTGCGAGTCACCCGCCTAGCGCGGCCTTCGCCATCAGCCCGAGCGCCACGCAGATCAACGCCACCGCGAAACCCACCTGTACATGCAGCGCGGAGAGACGGTGCGAGACCAGCCGCCCGGCCACCATGCCGGCGGCCGTCGCCAGGCTGAACCAGAGCGTCAGGTGGAGCGGCAGCGGCGCGCCATGCAGGACCGTCACGACAACACCGCCGCTGCCGACTAGGGCGATCACCATCAGCGACGTGGCGACGATGCCATGCATCGACACGTTGGTCAGCTTGCGCAGCATTGGCACGATGATGAAGCCGCCGCCCACGCCTATTGAGTTTTACAAAAAACATGACAACCGATTCTATGCTGGTGCGTTTTATCTCGAACAAGTTGATTGGAGATATG